>JAFGNB010000149.1 GCA_016927235.1 Chitinispirillaceae bacterium | reverse complement strand
CCTTTACGGTGATAAAGGCGCTTGATATTCTCGAATCCGATTCGGGCTGCTGTACCGAGCTGGCCAAATGCATCTCCACCGATCCGGCGGTTTCGTCGACGGTGCTCAAAATTTCCAACACCGTCCTGTTCGCACGGCGTCACGGCCGCGTCAACGATATCCGCGAGGCGGTGGTACGCATGGGTTTTCGGGAGACACGCAGCATTCTCGCCTGCCTGTCGCTCATCGACCTCTCCCCGGAGGTCTACCGCAACCGCGGCTTCGGCCGCCGCGAGTTCTGGCTGCACTCGCTCGCCGTGGGCCTCATTGCCGAAAAACTCTGCGTCAACTGCAATTTCCCGAGGCCGGAACTGGCGTTCATGGCCGGACTGCTGCACGATCTGGGGAAAATACCCCTCGACAACAACTTCGAGGCGGTGTTTCCCCGGCTGCTCGATCACACGATGGATTTTTTCTGCGCCTTTTACGAATCGGAAGAAAAACTGATGGGATTTACCCATGCGCAGCTCGGCCACTACCTTACGACACAGTGGAATTTCCCGGCCGTCATCAGCGCGGCGATCCTCAACCATCACGATCCCGAAAAAATAGTACAGTCGTCGCACGCCTTCGACCGTCTGATCCAGGATGCGGTGTTCGTGGCCAATCAGCTCGCCAAGGCGGCGGCTTTCGGCCACAGCTGCGATGAAATCCTCGAGGAGATACCCGCCGAATTGATGCGCGACCTGCGGCTCTCGTCGGGGCCCGGCGAGCGCTTTTTTTCCACGGTGCTTCGGGAACTCAGACAGCTGTGCAGCTACCTTAACCTGCAGCTTCAGGAGCGTCATTTCGTTTCCGACACCTGCGAAAGTCAGGAAAGCGACATCATAGTGATTTACGATGCGTCGTCGATCTACCATCCGATGATGGTGGCGCTGCGCAACAACGGTTTCAAGGTGCGCCAGACGTCAAAATTCGCGCCCGCGATCAGTACCGGGAAACAGGTGGTGATCTCCATTCCCGAACGGGGGTTGCCGCTTGACATCATGTTCTACGGTGACGAACCGCACCCCGGCGAAGCCGAGGTCCTGAAAATATTCCTGGTGGATATCGAACAGACCCAGACCCTCCGTGAAAACATATCCGATACCCATCTTCTGTTCATGGACCGCCGCACCTTCGATATCCGGCTGCTCATCCACACGCTCGACACGTTTTTCGAACGGATCATTCTTCCCGATCTTCCCGAACCTGCCGCCGATTCCAACGCCTAGTGACGTCAACGGCGACAGTGCCTCCGGCGACGAGAAAGGATAAAAAAAATCCTTTTCGATCCCGCTCCGTTTGTATTTTATCATTTCGGCTGCAATTGACGCCGCAATCATTGTCTCAACGCGGGGGCAAGGAACATGAAAAAACATGCCGGGGCAGTAAGCGTTGTGCTTATCGCCTCTCTGCTGCTTGCCTGTTCGAGCGTTCGTCGTGTAGTACCGCTCGAAAGCGGCGCTTCGGCAATAACGGTCAGCCTCGGCGGACCAGTGACCGAAGTCGGGAAGAAATACCTTCCGCTTCCGCTACTCAGCGCCGGATATAACTACGGCATCAACGGCCGTCTCGGGATTGAGGCGGGGCTCAATCTGACGGGCGCCCTCTTCGGGCTCCTGCACGTTGACGCGGGTGTCAACTGGTACCCCCTTACGGTGAAGGGGCCAATCCCCGGAATAACGGTTACCCCGAAGCTTTTTTTCATGACCAATTTCGAGTCGGGGGGGAACCGGCTTTATCCGACCATCACCCCCACGCTCTACTGGAAGCTCGGCAGGCACTTGGTATACACCGGCATAGAGAACTGGTTCGAGGTTCATACCCGGCGCAGTGACGGCAACGAACAGCCCCGCCACTGGCTCATCGCCCCCTATCTCGGCTGGGGACTCTCATGGAAAAAGTGGCTGTTCCAGCTTGAAGGCAGGGGGTATACTCCCAATCTTGCGAATACCGGCCGCGCAACGAAAAATATCGGTTTCGGAAGCCACGGCGTCATCGGGTTTTTTATGGGCGTAAGCCGCACGATCGGGGGTGCACGATGAACCGGCACGGACAACGGGCCGTCTCGACCACGACGCGCGCTCTTTTCCCGATAACGCTTGCGGTGTGCGGCTGCATGAGTCTCGATCCGTTCCTTTTCAAGGGGGAAGAGGTCGATGCCTACCTGTTCGACGAATACGGCGGCGCCATGGAGTGCGCCGATGCGCTCGATTCGCTCGGGCCGGTCGATATGTCGACGGTCCATGAGCTGTCGATCGAAAGCGGCGCCGAAAGAATCGCCGCCGTCCTCGTGGCGGATCGTACTTCCTTTGATTCCACCGACACCGTCATTCTTTACATTCACGGGACCGGTCCGCACATCGACTACTACTGGCCGCGCACCCGGCTGCTCGCGTCAACCGGCTATCCGGTGCTGGCGATCGATTTCAGGGGGTACGGCAGGAGCACCGGCGAGCCGACCGAAGCGGGCATTTACGAAGACGGCTTCTCGGCGCTGCGCTTTCTCCGCGATGAGTGCGGCGATCCCCGGGTGGTGGTCTACGCTTTTTCCCTCGGATCGCTGGTCGGCTGCGAAATCGCCTCAGGGGATGAAAGCGGCCGCGTCATCTCCCTCATCCTCGAATCGCCCATCGGCTCGGTGGAGACTCTGGTGCAGGATGCCGCGTACATCGACCTGCCCGGATCATACGTCACCACCTACCAGGGAAAAAACGTCGAAAAAATCAAAAAAGTAATTGTGCCGCTCCTGTGGCTTCACGGTACGGATGACGAGACGCTCGCCCTGGAAACCAACGGCAGGCCGGTTTACCGGAATTACAGGGGCGGTGAGGGGTATTACGCAATTATTGATAATGCAGGGCACCGGACCGTACCCACGGCGATCGGCTATGACCGTTACCACGCGTGCATACAGGATTTCATCAGCGGTCATGCCGCGCAGAATCCGCTTTTATCAACCGAACTCGAGTAGTTGATGCAGTACCGTCGGGCACACTACACCGCGGGGGAAGCTGATGGGTGAAGCGCTGAGCGGGTTCGACAGCGCGCTTTTCTTACTGATCAACGGCGCCCACCATCCGGCGGCGGACTGTTTTTTCCGGTGCGTCACCTGGCTGGGAAACGGGTGGGTCGTCGCTCCGCTCCTTGCGGCAATCGTTGCGGCTAAGGTGCCGCGGAAACATATTGCGCGGGTTTTTATATGCGGGGCAATCGGGTTGACACTGGGAGGCATGGTCAATTCGCAGATCAAACGGCAGGTCAACCGGCCCCGGCCGGTTGCTTTTTTCGCGCCGGAACACTCCCGTGCCGCCATTGCCGGCAAAGATTCAATCGCCGCAGCGCACGCAGGGGACGTCCGCCTGCTCGGTCCCGACTACACTTCCCGGTCGTTTCCCTCGGGCCATACCAATACCGCCTTTGCAGCAGCGACCTTTATGGCGCTTCTCTTCGGGGGATGGTGGTACATGTCGTTCACCGTCGCCGTGCTCGTGGGCTATTCACGAGTCTACCTGGGGGTCCATTTTCCCCTTGATGCGGCCGGCGGCGCTTTTTTGGGAAGCGGAATGATGTGGATTGTTTTTATGCTGTCGGGGTGCGGCCGGAAATACCGTTTGACTAGGGAAAGTCATGCTGAACAATAAAAAGGTGATTGTGGTGTTGCCCGCCTACAATGCGGCGAAGACGCTCGTCTCGACCTATGAAGAGATCCCGCACGACATTGTCGACGAGGTCATCCTGGTGGACGATGCGAGCAGCGACGAAACAATCGATATCGCACGCCGTCTCGGCATCAGCCATACCCTCCGGCACGAGGAAAACCGCGGT
>JAFGNB010000148.1 GCA_016927235.1 Chitinispirillaceae bacterium | reverse complement strand
CCTGCCGGTTTCGTCCTTTACATCGGGGATCCCGAAAAGCAGCACGGCGCCGATACCCAGCTCAGCGATCCTCCGGCACTCGTCGACGCATCGATCCGCCGACATCCGTGAGATACCCGGCATGGATTCGATCGGGGTTTCCACCCCTGCACCACCACAGACAAAAAGCGGCATGATGCAATCACGCGGCCGCAGTATTGTTTCCTGCACCATCGAACGGAGCATTGCATTTGACCGCAAACGGCGCAGACGTATTTGTGGGAAACCCATACACCCCCCTTACTCTTCCCCGCCGGAAATCTCTTTTTCGGTTAGATAACAGGCCGGGTCTTCGGCCCAGACATCATTGTACACCGCTTCGGCGCGGACCCTGAAATTGCCGTTGCAGATATCCTGCCACACGCACCTGCCGCATTTGCCTTTGAGAAATGCTTTCCGATCGCGCAGTTTCACCAGGAGCGGTTCGGCCGGATCGCTCCACAGTTCCCCGAACGGCCGCTCGCGGACATTGCCCACGGTGTAGTGACGCCAGAACTGGTCGGGATAGACCGAGCCGTCCCAGCTCACCGCCGATATTCCCACGCCCGAACTGTTGCCGCCGTTCATCCGAAGGAGTTCAAGCACCGCTGCGGCACGGGGCGATTTTTCGCGCAGCAGGCGAAGGTAAAGGTGGACGCCGTCGGCATGGTTGTCGACGGTGAGCACCTCGGCCGCACTGCCGCGTTGATGCAGATCGGCGGTGGCGTTGATGATGAGATCAACCGTTTCGCGCGCACGCACGGGATCGAGATCCTGATCGATCAACTCGGCGGCGCGGCCGGTATAGACGAGATGATAAAAACAGATCCGGGGGATCGATTCGGTTTCGAGCAGCGTGAAGATCCCCGGGATGTCGTCGACGTTGCCTTTATTTATGGTAAACCGCAATCCCACCTTTACGCCGACGTCCCGGCACGCCCTGATTCCGGCAAGCGCCCGGTCGAACGAACCGACAACGCCGCGGAAACGGTCGTGCACCTTCTCGAGCCCGTCAAGGCTCACGCCGACGTAGGAGAGCCCGGCATCGGCACAACGCGCGGCATGCTCTTTGGTGATCAGCGTTCCGTTGGTGGAGACGACCGTACGGATGCCTTTTATGCGGGCATACCCGATGAGTTCGAAAAGATCGCGCCGCAGAAGCGGTTCTCCGCCCGAAAAAAGCAGCACCGGCACACCGAAGTCACCCAGTCCGTCGATAAACCGCATCGCCTCAGGGGTGGTCATCTCACCCGTGTACTGCTGGTCCTGCGAATGTGAGTAGCAATGTACGCAGCGGAGATTGCACCGTTGTGTACAGTTCCAGACCACCACCGGTTTTTTATCAGATGAAAATTGAAGAAGATGCGATGGAAGCCGCTTTGAATCGCGGCCGTAACGGAGTGCATCGGAGGGTTCGACGGTGCCGCAATAGAGTTTCGAAATGCCGATCATACGTGGTGCACCTCAATTGTACGAAATAAATCCTCTTGCTGATAATTTTAAACGCTTCAATTTTCTATGAAAATAATTCTTTTTAACCGGCTAGTGTATGATTCCTTGGAATACGGCAGGACGGTCCGGTTTATTTGCTTTTTACACGAACGCAAGGGCGCTCCGGAGTATGGTCGATTCGTATGCCCGACCTTGGTACCTTTGAAACGCTTGAATTCTCTTATCACCCATGCAATAATTATCTGACTTCCGTATCCGGTGCTCTATTATAATTCCGTCCAGGAAGTGAATAAGACAAATGGAAGCAAACCAGGCTTCAATTCAGCAGCTGACTTCGATATCCGAGCGCCTTGGGGCGGCTCTTTCCGAGGCGGAAAATGAAGACGATGTTTTCACTAAGTCCTGCCACGTTTTGGGGGAACTCAGCCGCGGCGCCGCCGCAGTCCTGCTTCCGGTTAAAAATTCCACTAAATACCGGGTGGTTTATTCCAGCGCTCCGTCTTCTTCAATTGAAGAAGTGGAACGTGTAACCGGCATATCATGGGATTATTTCCGGGTGGATATTGACAAATCGCCTACATTCACCCGGGTGGTGAAGGAGGGGAAAACCATACTCTCCCCCGTAGCTGAACTATTAGAAGAATTTTTCGTTCTCCAGGTAACGTCACTGATAGAGAAGCTCTGGGTTACCCCTTACGACAGAGTCATAGCAGGACCGCTTTACCCGGGAGGCATTCTTGTCGCTTTTGGACCGCATTATTCCGAAGAAACTTTGCCCGCCGTCCGTACTCTCCTGCGGCAGATTTCAACTTTTCTTCAGTTAATTAAGTTACGACTGATGTACCGGCAGCTGGAAGAGTCTCTTGCACACGAGCACAAGCTGCTTCATGCCCTTATGGAAAATATACCGGATACCATTTATTTCAAAGACCGCCATTCTCGCTTTATCAGATGCAATCGTGCGCAGGCACAACTCGTCGGTATTTCAGATCCCATGGAGATAGCCGGCAAGACGGATTTTGATTTTTTCCCGAAGGAAATGGCTTCTCGCTTTTTTTCGGACGAACAAAACCTTTTCAAGACCGGCAAGCCGATTATCGACCAAGAGGAGCCGGTGAAGGAGGCGGGCGAGAAACAGATCTGGGTTTCCACAACAAAGGTCCCTCTTTTTACCAATGAGGGAGCGGTCGACGGACTCGTCGGGATAAGTCGTCATATTACCCAGCGTAAAAAGGCGGAGGAAGAGAAAGTCCGGCTGGAAGAGCAGCTGACGCAGTCGCAAAAGCTGGAGTCCCTCGGCCAACTGGCCGGCGGTATTGCGCATGATTTCAATAATATGCTGGGTGCAATAATGGGATATGCCTATATGATACAGCGCCGCGCAGCCGGTTCAGATCAAATCATCCAGAATCATGCCCGCATTATTATCGAAGCTTCCAGGCGCGCCTCCGACCTTACCGGGAAACTTCTTGCCTTCGCGCGCAAAGGCAAGTACCAGGTTGTCGTGGTCAATGTGCATGAAACGATACAAGATGTTATCAAGCTGCTGACCCATACCATAGACCCGCGTATAACAATACGGCAACACCTGACGGCGGATCCCGCCACGGTAATGGGCGACCGGGCACAGTTACAGAATGCCATATTGAACCTTGCGGTGAACGCCCGTGATGCCATGCCGAAAGGAGGAGAATTAGTATTCGGTACCGATGTAATTACTATTCCGGACCGGAACCTTCATGAGTACCCCCATCTTGCCTCAGCGGGGAAATACCTTATCCTCTCCGTTACCGACACCGGTATGGGGATGGACGAAGAGACAAAAGAGCACATTTTCGAACCGTTCTTTACCACAAAAGAGAAAGGGCATGGGACCGGATTGGGCCTGGCAAGCGTGTATGGAACGGTAAAAAGCCATCAGGGTGCAATCGAGGTGAGTACAAAACGTAATAAGGGGACCCGTTTCGAGGTATTTCTTCCCCTGGTGGAGATCGAAGAAAAGGAAAGCACACAAGAGGAGGAACGGCTGCAAAAGGGGAGCGGAACGATTATGATTGTCGACGACGAGGAGTTGATCCGCGACATGGCCGCAGAAATGCTCCAGCATTTGGGATATGATGCCATCCCTTGTAAAGATGGCCAGGAAGCGGTTGAATACTATCGGAAGAACAATGAAAAGGTAGATCTGATCATTGTCGACATGATTATGCCGCGAATGGGAGGCGTCGATTGCGTTACGGAGATCCGCAAAATAAATCCGGATGCGAGGGTCATTATTTCAACGGGATACAGCCTCGTCCGCGACTCACAAAAGATCATGGCGAAAGGCGTAGATGGATTTATTCAGAAGCCGTTCGAAGAACAGGAACTCTCCCACCTGATTGCACAGGTCCTTAGAGGGTAGCGGCATCGAGACCCCGTTGTACCGTATCTCTTTCCCTTGTTAAAAAATAACATCGACAAGCCGCCTTACGTAACCAGGATACGCATGACGACCGAGCCTTTCGTATGGTAAACCAGGAGCAGGTAGATCCCGCGATTGAGTCGGCCGGTTGATAGGGGGCAACTGCCGTCAGGGCGACGCCATGCGCCGAGCTCACGTCCGTTCATATCAACCAGCCGAATGTGTAACGCCTCATTCAGACCGTGCAAGGAGATAGTTCCGGCATGATAACGGGCGGTGAGGGACATGGACATCGTTGCAGGTTTCGATGTTTTCCGATCTGCGGCAACGGGCGGTTCGAGGCTATATTTGCTCATGAAATTCCAGCTCTCAACTGCAGCGCTTACGCCGACCTGCGATTCCGACATCCAGGCATGGTCCATTCCTTGCGCGCTGAGAAAGATCACCTCGGTGTTATCTTTACAAGGTCCGTAATATTCCATTTTTACCGTAGCGGACCCTTTATAGTGTTCGGTGACCTCCGGTGATTTCGGGCACTCGTTCATATCTACCCAGAGCTCAACCGACATGACACCCCACCTGTACTCCACGACCCGGTCGGAAGTCCCGTGCATGTGCAGCAATGGAACAGGACGGCTGTCGCTGCAGTTGGTTCGTTCCTGGTGTGGAAGTGTCATAACGTATCCTGCCGACGGAGCGATAGCAGCGAATATATCAGGATAACGGCAGGCCAGATAGTTACTGAAACATCCGCCATAAGAAAAGCCTGTCGCGTAGATTCTGTTCTGATCGACGTTGTACTTTTTTACGGCAGTATCGATGAGCGCGAGGATAAAATCCAGGTCTCTATCTTCAGTAATGTCCCAGTCCCGGTCATTAATCTGCCCCCCGTAATTTGTATTTATGGCCCTCGGATAGCAGACGACGATTTTCGCCGTGTCGGCAACCTTGTTGTAACCGCTTGAAGAGGCCCACATGTTGTAATCGCTGCAGCAACCTTGAAGACAAAAAACGAGCGGGGGCGATTCAGGGAGGTTTTGAGGGACATAAAAAATCCATTCACGTGAGAGATTATTGATAGTCCCGGTGTATTTGGTCTGCTGCGCAATAGAAACACCCATTACCAACATCACCCCTAACAACGTTATTGAATGTTTCTTGCCCATACTGCCGCCAATCTAAAGGATATCTTGATAATTAAAAGCCCACCTACCTACCCTTCACCCCTTACCCCCTCCGCACGTATGATTGCTCCGAGGGAAAATGGTGAACAGTCGCCCTCTAGCCTTAGAAGGATCTATTAATAATATATATAATTTTTTGAAATTAGTGTTGGAGCAACGGTGAAAAGCAGCTCTTGCGGTAGCCGATCATCCGGAATTCCCTGCATGAGCTGAAAATAAAATAATCGTCAGTCATTCATCATGGACGGGGGAGTGGTATCAAATCGTAATCGACTCGGCTTTCGGTGCGGTGCATAAAGTATGTTTTAAGGGGTTTGTATGGTTGACTTTATAATTGCCTGCTTTGCCTGGGGCCTCGCAGGGCTTGTCATTGAGCATTATTCATCATTGATGGTATATCTCTCCCCCTACGTTGGTTTATATTTTAAAAAATAAGTTTCGTGAAGTGCTCGCTATTTTACCCTGTAAGGAGGTTTTTTAATTCTTGTTTTTCAGCCCCCATTGCCCGATCATTAAACAGTTGCGTAGCTTCAGGTCAATGCCTTATATTAAAATATTATCAGTCTGTCTGTTTGTCAGTCGTAATGATATACCATATACTTTCACCATACTCACAGGAGTGATACTATGCGCTTTGTTCAACGTACGGTCTGCCTGATTATTGCCGGTGCATGGAGTGTATGTTTCTTTTCAGGATGCGCCAAAGCGCCCGATGCGGAGCTTGCTGCGGCAAGGGAAGCGGTAAAAGCCGCCCTGGATGTCGAAGCGGACAAATATATGGCGAAAAATTTTCAGAACGTGCAGAGAGCGCTGGAAACGGCGGAAGCGGAAATAGCAAAACAGAAGCAGTCATTCTTTCTTACCCGGAAATATAAAAGAGTTACGGAGATGCTGGAAAAAACCGTAGAGCTTGCCACGGAAATAAAGAATGAAACGCCGAAAATAAAGGAAGACATGGTGGCGCAGGTCAAGGAAAACCTCGGTCTGGTGAAGGGCATGCTGCAGGAAACGGCCAACGATATTAAAAAGGCTCCACGATCAACCGACAAGAGTGTCATTGCGGAATTGAAAGCCGATCTGAACGTCGCGGACAGCGCCGCAATCCGGGCCGCCGCCGATTTTGAAGCCGGCCACATTTTAGGCGCATCGGAGAACCTGGATGAAGTTCAGCGGCTGATGAAGAAAATTACCGATACGCTCAAACCGAAAACCGAAGAGTAACTGTAATTGACGGAAGCAGGCCTGCGGCGGCTTCGCTTCCTTCCTCATCGCGGCGTCACCCCTCCGCCCACCCCAGGCTCCGCTCCACCGCCCGTTTCCATCCGGTGTAGTATCTTTCGTAAAGTTCCCGGTCCCGCCCGGGCGCGGGCGCAAATACCCGTCCGTCGGCGACGATCGCGGCAAAACGCTTCTCATTCCAGAATCCGGAGGCGATCCCTGCGATCCCGGCGACTCCGAGTGCCGTGGTCTCCATGACGCCGGCGCGCACCACCGGCGTGCCGAGCAGGTCGGCCTGGAACTGCATGAGCACTTCATTGCGGGTTGCTCCGCCGTCGGCGCGGATCAGCTGGGGCAGGGTGCCGACGGCGGGAAGGAATGCCTCAATGACGTCCCTGACCTGATAGGCCATGGCCTCGACCGCCGCCCGGATGACGGTCGTCCGGTCTGCTTTACGAGAGAGACCGATGAGGAGCGCCCGCGCATCCGGCGCCCAGTACGGCGCCCCGAGCCCCTGAAACGCCGGCACGAAATAGACTCCCTCGTTGCGTGCCGCCGCAATGGCTGCCGATCCGGTCGCCTGCGGGGTGTCGATGATGCCGAGATTTTCCTGCAGCCACTGGATGGATGCTCCGCCCATGAAAAGGCTTCCTTCAAGCGCATAACTGACCTGAGAGGAGCGCTTCCATGCGACGGTGGTAATGAGACTGTCGATAAAGCGAGGGTGCGTACCGGTGTTGACGAGCAGGAAAATACCGGTGCCGTAAGTTGCCTTGACCGTACGGTCGTCCCATCCGAGCTGACCGAAGAGCGAGGCCTGCTGGTCGCCGGCAATGCCGGTAACGGGAATCGACCGGTTGAAGAGCGACGCATCGACGGCCCCGAAGAGCGCGTCTGAATCGTACACCTGCGGAAGCAGGGCGGCGGGAATATTGAAAAGGCCGAGCAGCTCCTCATCCCACTCCAGCCTCGCAATGTCGAAGAGCATGGTGCGCGAGGCGTTTGAGGGCTCGGTGGCGTGGACCGCTCCACCCGTAAGCTGCCAGAGCACCCAGGTATCCGGTGTGCCGAAAAGCAGCTCTCCGCGGGAGCTGCGGCGACGGTCGGGGTCGACCGCATCGAGTATCCAGGCGATCTTGGTCGCGCTGAAGTAGGGGTCGATGATCAGCCCCGTTTTTTTCTTGACCGTTGCCTGCGACGAGCGGAGCGATTCACAGCGCCCGCTTGTCCGCCGGTCCTGCCAGACGATGGCCCGATGGACCGGCCGGCCGGTGGCGCGGTCCCAGATGATCGTGGTCTCCCGCTG
>JAFGNB010000147.1 GCA_016927235.1 Chitinispirillaceae bacterium | reverse complement strand
TTATATACGGCCGCAGGTCGTATGTCGTGTTATATAGACACACCGCTCCACCGCTGTAGTCACCGGCAATGAGATCGAACTGCAACGACACCTCGCCGTTTTTCGCGATATCCTCGACGATCGAGAGCTTCGACTCTTCGGGATAAACATACACGAACCCACCCGGCGTGAAGTTTTCATCGAAAAATCGGAAAAGGGTTTTATCTGACCCGGAGGTGGCTTTCCGGTCGTCATTCGGAGATTCCGCCGGAGAGGGCGTAAACCAACTTTTCAGCTTTCCGCCCACGGCATTAATGATACCTTCCGCCCGCACCACAGTGATGAAAGGTGTTATGATGAGACACCATACGAATGCGGTTCGTACATTGACAAAGGCCATGACATCATCCCCTATCCGAAAAACCGTGCTTTTAGTCGACGCTAAAAATGAACCCGCAACGACACGTCGGTAAAATACTGATGGAAAATACCGGTGACGGACTGGAATGTATCGTGGTAGGTATCGTCATCACGGGGTGCATTTCCGTTGCCGTCAACCCATATTCCACCACCGTTGAAAAATAATTCCGCACCCTTTGTAAGCGACCAGGAGAACCCCGCCGAAGTATGAGTCTGCAGCAATGCGACCTTTGAATTGTATTGTGTATTGATTCTTTGCAGACCCGCAAGCATGGTAAGCCGTTTCAACAACCTCCATGACAGGCCGATGTTTATGAAATCGCTCATGACATCAGTGCCGCCTGATTTATCATTCTTCCGGCTCTCACGCAGAAAACTCCCCGAAACAGTGCATGGATATGTCAGTGCCCCTGCCAGAGTCGATATATCCCACGATAACCCTCCGCCAAGTTGCCGGAAAGAAAGCAATGCCTCGCCCGCGGGACGCCATGCCGGCAGGCGCTCTCCGGTAAACGCACTCAAGAGCGCCTGCGCCTCGACCCCGCCTTTTCCCCACACTCCCCGCAGATGAACAATGGCACCCTGGCGGTCGGGTGTCGCTTCACCGAAGGGCATCACTAACTGTATTGCCGGATCGAGCGAATTTGCCTCGATGCTGTCGAGCGTCTTCTGCGTATAGACATTGTTCGAATAGGAGCTCTTGACGAAAGGCGCCTTGTGCCAGAGGTTGGTCTCCCGGCTCGGACAGAATTTGAAGACGTCATGATAGAGCGCGTCGAAAGTGGAATAATGATTGGGAACAATGACATTTCCATGGATGCTGTCGCTTTCGACATTCATGATCCGTGTTCCTATGAATCCGGGTGACTGCGCGAGCTGGTTGCGGAAGTTTGCCTTGTTGCGAAGGTAGCGGATATCGCAATCGATCTTTACTTCGGGAATGATATGCAGCGCCGCGGCAATGCCGCCGTATCCCGCGCTGCCGAATAGCAGGCCCCGGTTGAGCGTCCGGTTTGCATTAGACCAGGCTGTATCATCGAATGAGAAAGCTGCCTCACCATAAAGGCGTACTTCGCTGCCCGGCAACCCGATCAGAGAGGCGACATTCCAACCTGCCCGGAAATCCACGATACGGGTCGTGCGGGCATCCCTATCGATGAGGCTGTCGGGCAGCCGTGAACTTCCCTTATGGTCGGCTATCAGGAGAAAGGTGCTTCCAAACGTGTAGTCGGTCAACAGCCGGGTATCGAGGTCGGTCCCGAAAAACAGCGTGCTGAAATCCGTCACCCCCTCATACGTATTGACGGCCTTCTGACCGTTTTCTATGTTCACATCGACGCTGCGCAGCCGTGTCCCGAAAAGGGTGAGCGCCGACCTGTCGAACAGCGGCCTGAACGCTCCGTTGAATCCGACATTAAGCCCCTGCAGCGGCCGTTTGTTCTCATCGATGGAGAATTCACTCATTGCATTTTTTCGCTGCCGCGCGAAAATATCGGGTTCGTAAAGAATATCGATTTCCGGCATGGCAAGGGTCAATGGGGTAAGGCGTGCGGTAAAATCTCCCAGATGAAACGGCAGCATGCCGGCCAGGTTGCCGTCGATGCTCAACCAACGAGAGAATAGGGGGTTTCCCGGATCGGAATAAAAGTTCTCCCAGTTGTGATGCAATCTGAGCACCGCCCTGCCGGAAATCGACTCGTTCGGCCGTGCCCGGATATCAAAATCCACGGAACTGAATCCCTCGGTCTCCTTAGTCCTGACCTGGGGATCGAGCCCGTCTTCGTGGATCGTCGAACCGAAACGGCCCGACTGAAATACGCCGCCGAACGAGATGCCAGCCTTGTCAAGCACCTGTTCGATCCGTTCCTGAAGCGATTTCGGAATTGAAAAGGTCGTATCTCCGTCGGCGCTCGCCCGTGAACCGATAAGCAGCATCCCTGCAAGTACGTATCGATACATCATACCTGTTCCTTTATTATTAGTAGTACCTGTACCGCTGTCATGGATTCCCGTTTAAAACCACATCTTCAGCTCGCCCGATACGACCGGCGTATCCCAGTTGTTCCCGGAATATTTCATATCGACATGCTTCATCCATTTGCACCGCAGGTGCACTCCCACCCGTTCCAGCATCTGCCAGTCACAACCGATGCCGTAGGCGAAATCCCGGTAGTCGATCGGAGCGTGTAACG
>JAFGNB010000146.1 GCA_016927235.1 Chitinispirillaceae bacterium | reverse complement strand
CCTTTACTACACTAAGGGAGTACCGCAAAGCTTCACCCGTCCGAAAATCCGGCCTCAGACATGCCGACATTGCGGCGAATTCACCAAGGACTATGGTGGATATCGGAAGTACGTTGAAAATGGCGTCAACCTTAGCGACATTTGGGAAGACCTGAGTCCTGTGCGCCACGGGCGGCACAAGAGCCGAAGTGCTAACGAACTGCCTATGACAATGTATGAAAGGGTTCTCGCGATATCAGGTACGCCAAATGGATTATTCGTTGACCCGTTCGTAGGCTCAGGGTCGTCCGCCATCGCGGCGCAAGCCGCAGGTATGAGATTTGTTGTCGGTGACCGGGAAAAGGCTTACTGCGACTTGGCCACAGAACGGCTGAGGGCTACTCGGGCAGGAAAAAACTCCGATCCACTATTCGCCTCGTTTTAGAGCAGGAGACGTTCATCACTCCTGGAGGAATGAGCCAGCAACTTTCTACAACACGCAAAGGGATGTCATTTTTTAACGGAAATTGGGGTAGCGCCTTCGGCGATATTGAAATCACAAAACAGCACACGTTTGAGGAACTGATGGGTAGACACAAATCATTACAAATAAAAATATAGTAAGCAACACTACTGTCCGGTTCATATTTACAAAGTATAACGTAACATGTTGAAAAATAAAATGATAGGTACTATAAATAGATTTTTCGATATAAACTCAGGTCGTATTTTTTCATGCCGTCCCATCCACGATCCCCGGAGGCATGAAAGAAATGAACCACAGTTCGACTATTTTTTCTCAGATCATGGAATATCTTCCCATTTACGAATTCAACAAGTGCGTCAAACGATACCAAGGCGACCAGAGGTTCAGAACCTTTTCAACGCTCAATCAATTTTACGTAATGTCCTTCGCGCAATTAACCTATCGGGAAAGTCTCCGCGATATCGAGGCATGCCTCAATGCGATGCGCAGCAAGCTTTACCATATGGGCATCCGGGGCCCCGTTCGGCGAAGTACCCTTGCAGATGCCAACGAACAACGCGATTGGCGTATTTACGCCGATCTTGCACAGGTGCTTATAAAAATAGCCCGACCGCTTTATGCGAACGACGACATCGGGATCGATCTGGACAACACCATCTATGCCTTGGACTCGACAACGATCGATCTGTGTCTGACACTTTTCCCTTGGGCCCGTTTCAGAGCGAACAAGGCTGCAGTGAAAATGCATACCTTAATCGATCTCCACGGCTCAATACCGGTTTTCATTCATATTACCGACGGAAAAGTCCACGACGTGAATATACTCGATATCCTCCTTCCCGAACCGGGGGCTATATATCTTATCGATCGTGGGTATATCGATTTCCTTCGGTTGGCAGAGATCAATACAGGGAAAGCCATTTTCGTCACCCTCGCGAAATCGAATCTTCAATATCGGCGTCTCTATTCCAATCCGGCGGATATTCATACCGGGGTGCATTTCGATCAAATAATCAAGCTGACTGGAATCGCGACATCCAAAGATTACCCCGACAAATTACGGCTGATTCATTTCTACGACAAGGAGCACCTTCGGCATTTACATTTTCTCACCAACGATCTGGTGCATCCGGCGCTGATAATAGCCCAGCTCTACAAAGGGCGATGGTCAGTGGAATTTTTTTTCAAATGGATCAAGCAGCACCTCCGGATCAAAGTGTTTTACGGGCTGTCAGAAAATGCGGTGAAAACGCAAATCTGGATCGCCGTATGCATATATGTGCTCGTGGCTATAATCAAGAAAAAATTAAACCTCGAAATGAGCCTTTACACAATTTTACAGGTGATAAGCATGACAGTTTTCGAGAAAATGCCCATTTTAGAGGCGTTTTATGATGTCAAAGAACATGAATTTACAGCAAGCGACTGTATCCAATTGAATTTATTCGATTTATAACCGGACAGTAGTGCTCCGACAACACTGTTTCTTGTTGCGTCCATATCCTCGATTATGCCGCGATACTCCTTGTCCCGTTGAAGAATGCAATCGATGGAGGTACGGAATCGTCCCACCGTTTCCGCCAGAATGTCTGAAACGTTAACCACCTCTTTATGTTGCATGAGTACCGCATCAACTGCGCGGTACATGCTCATTTTTCTTTTTTCACTTGTATTCAATTTCGATTTCCTTTTATTATCGAGGAAGTAATGGCGTTCGACGGTGATGGCCTATCGATTGAAAAAGCAAAGGTCGTGCCATCAGGCACGATACCGGCCGATTAATGGAAAACCACGGTGAATGAGTTATATTTTTTACTCTTTTATATATATACCCGTTGATTTGGGAAATGAAATTTGCATTGCAGAAATGAAATATTCATCACCGTCATCCCGTCATTTTAAAACCCATCTTTTTCGGGAAAGCACAATGCAGCATAGTCGGGACCATTTAAATCCTTTTGCCGAAGGGGATTCTCATGACCAGCCGTTCGATTGAATTAACGAAAAAGGGCGCTCTAGCTTTTATCGTTCTATTCGGCATCGTAAGCCTCTTTGCCGACATGAATTATGAAGGGGGCAGAAGTGTCGTCGGTCAATACCTCAAGCTGCTGGGAACGGGCGCATTCGCGCTTGGGCTCGCGGCAGGCATCGGTGAATTCGCCGGGTATGCGCTCCGTTTCATATCCGGTACTGTTGCCGACCGGACAAGGGCCTACTGGGCTTTTATCATCTTCGGTTATATTCTGCAGCTCTGTTCACTTCCCCTACTTGCATTTTTACGCGGCTGGGAGCTGGCGATCGTTTTTCTTTTTCTAGAGCGCGTAGGTAAAGCAGTGCGAAAACCGGCCAACGACGCGGTCCTCTCCTTTGCCGCCAACCAGACCGGTACCGGCTTCGGGTTCGGGCTCCATGAGGCAATGGACCAGATCGGCGCATTCCTCGGACCGGTTCTCTTTTCCATGCTTTTTTTCACCACGAAATCGGGTTCATCTCTTTCCACCTACCGTACCGGGCTGCTCCTGCTTTTCATTCCGGCGGCGATCGCCGTCTTTATCACCGTGATCGCCCGGTTTCTGTTTCCCCATCCTGAAAAGTTTGAGATCAAATCAAACACACCGGGTATCGCCGGCAAAGGTTTTTCGCGGGAATACTGGATTATCGTCATTGCCGCCGGACTCCTTGCCATGGGGATCACCGATTTTCCGCTTGTCGGTCTGCATCTGAAAAAAAGCGGTACTTTTTCCGAAGAGGCGATTCCCCTCCTGTATGCCGGAGCCATGGCGATCGATGCGGCGGCGGCGATCGTCTTCGGGTTTCTCTACGACCGGATCGGACTCAAGGCGCTGGCCGGACTCTTTGCAGCCGAGGTATTTACCGCGCCACTGACCTTTCTCGGATCCTTTCCCATGATCATTTTCGGAATGGCACTCTGGGGTATCAGCGTCGGAACGCAGGAGTCCATTCTGAAAGCCGCCATCGCCGACCGGGTACCCGAGCAGCGGCGCGCAGGTGCCTTCGGTCTGTTCAATATGCTCTTCGGCCTGTTCTGGTTTTCCGGAAGCGCGGTTATCGGCTTACTCTATGATAAACGGGGAGCCCTCGCGCTGGTCGGTTTTTCGGTTGCGGCGCAGACCGCCGCGCTGCTTGTTTTCATGAGTCTTTTCTTCGGGAAGAATCGTCGCGCACCTGCCCGTCGATAAGCATCGCGGAGGAGGCATTCGGCCTCCCCTGCGGGGAAAAGACGTCATCGATCGCCGCCCGCTTTCTCCTCGGTAACGATAGACGTATTCAGCACCATGGCAAGCTCACCTGCGGTAAACGGTTTGCAGATACTGGCGGTAAAGCCGTACTTCGCGGGCTGCGCCATAACCGGGTCGTCGGCGTACCCGCTCGCCACGAATACCGGCACGGCCATATCGATTTTCCGTATCTCCTTAACAGCCTCTTTCCCTCCCGTACCGCCGGCGATCGTAAGGTCGAAGATCATCGCCGAAAACTTCCGGCCCGCCGAAGTTTCCGTCCTGAAAAAGTCAAGGGCTTCGGCACCGTTGTTCTTTGCGACCACCGAATAACCGAACGATTTCAGAATCATACCCAGTGTATCGCGGATCACCGCCTCGTCATCCATGACAAGAATGGTACCCGTCCCATGGTGAGTCGCCGGTTCCGCCGTATCGACTGCCGTCACCGTTTCGGCAGCGGCGGGGAGAAACACGTGGAAGGTGCTTCCTTTACCCAGTTCCGATTCGACTTCGATGCATCCTCCATGGCGTTTAACGATGGAGTAGCACGTGGCGAGCCCGAGGCCATGCCCCTTTGTCTTGGTCGTGAAAAAGGGATCGAAAATACGCGAGAGATTCTCCCTGGGGATGCCTATGCCTCGGTCAATGACGGTAAGACGCACATATCCGCCCTCCGCGAGCGGCGGGTGCTCATTTTTCATAAAAGTGATATTCTGGGCGGCAATCCCGATCTTCCCTCCGAGGGGCATCGCCTGCTGGGCGTTAATGACCAGATTGTCAATCACCTGACCGATCTGAGTGCGATCGAATTCGCACTGCCAGAGATCGGGCCGTATATCGAAATCGCACGATACGTTCGATCCGCTGAGCGCGAACCTCGCTGCATCCTCGATAAACGGCATGAGGCGATCGACCTTCCGGATCGGCGAACCTCCCTTTGCAAATGTGAGCAGCTGATGGGTAAGCCCCCGCGCCCGGTTCATGGTACTGAGCGTTTTTTGCAGGTACTCCGCGATGGCAGGCTCTTTTGTGGTCGCAATGGCGATATCGAGATACCCGTAAATGCCGCCGAGAAGATTGTTGAAGTCGTGGGCAATG
>JAFGNB010000145.1 GCA_016927235.1 Chitinispirillaceae bacterium | reverse complement strand
GTTTCAGCTTCTTCCGTGTCCTTGAGACCGCTTTCGAAAAGACGGAGGAGCAGTCGAGAACCGGTTTCGACGGCATCGTCGGGAAGTTCCCAATAGACGAACAACCGGTATGGGTTACAGAGCATCGCTTGGAGAACGGGATCGCTGTAATATTTCGGCAGCTCTCCGGACAAGTCGTACCCTGTTTTCTGGTGAGAAGATGGCTCATTCATGGCGTGCTCCGATCAGCAGTCAATCGGAAAGGACTTTTCGATCCCATGTGGCAACCGTTTGTATAGTGACGACCATGCCGTTAAAGACGTGAGGGTACCATCATGGTATTTTTATTATCAGTAACTTTCGTCGCTTGACTGATACCATTTACGGGCGCCGTTGATGCCGAGTTTCAGGCCGAACGTCCGTTCACGGTAATTTTTAAACCGGTTGTCCCATCGCTGGGCAGCCTCGAAAATGATGTCGAACAATCCGCCGTTTGACTGCAGGGGCACCCCTGCGGCGATCGTGGCGCCCAGTTCGCTTGCTTCCTCGCCCGGAAGCTGTGAGTAACGAATGCCGGCGCGGTACTGTATGATTTCGTAAAGCTTTGGCGTCAACAGGTCGGGCGCGGGAATGAACTGAACGCCGCCGGAAATATAGGCGGCATTGCGTAATGACTGCACCGGTTTGATTTCTGAGTAGAACCGTTCCCATAGAACCGCCCCTATATCGCAGGCGGCAAGCCATTTCCGGTTAAACTGCCAGGAACAGCCGGCGGCAAGCGACGGCGGAGGTTTGAAATAAAAATCGTCATCAAAGGGAAGGTCAACCGTATCACGGGTGCCGGTGATGATCTGGTTGATGCGGGCCTTATTGATAAGGAAATAATCACCGCTCACGCCTACGGTCAATTTACCGACAGGCAGCTGGAGACCCGCCCTGATGCCGTTCGTGGCGAAGGAGATCCGCGAAGAGTCGAGCAGGCGGTCGTGAAGCGAGCCGTGCATCTGGGTGATTTCCGCCATGTTCCGGTTGAAATTGAAACGCCGGTAGGCGATACCGATGCGAACACGTTTGCGGATGGTATACCCCCACCCGATCTGCCAGGTGATGGCTCCACCGCTGCTGATGACTCCCAGTTCTGCGGTGTCGGCGAGCATACCGTCGACATTTATTTTCCGCATAAGTCGAAATCGCGAATTCGCATTACTGTACGGTTCGAATGAGGCTCCAAACACGCCGAAGGGGCCCACCGGAACGTTGAGAGCGAAAAGGCGCAAATTCATGTCGAGGTGGTGGGAGCTGTTGTGCCGGTCGTGCAGGGTAAGGACGTCGGCGGAGACTGCCGAGGAAAAGGTCGTCCTGCCGGAGATCCCCAGATTCGCCGGATTACTGGTAATTCCGAAAAAGTCGTTTCCGATGCCCACTCCGGTGCCGCAGAGAGAAAGCGACGGTCCCGAACCGTTCCGCAGAGGGATTCCCATCGGGTAATCAAGACTTAAAAGCGATTGAGAACCGGCCGTATGGCTCAGGATCAGAAGGGTGGTTACAAATAGGTAAATGCGTCGGTGCATCATTCGCTGCAGTTTCTACTTGATGGTTGTCAATACCGCTTTGAACCGGGGTGCGCCCCAGAGAATTTCCTGCTTTCCGTAAACATCGGCCGATGTAATACGGAGATAGAGATAGAAGTATTGTTGTCTGCTCTTAACATAATGCTGGAGATGATAGTCGACCGGCAGGACGAGCGTATCACTGTCCGGAGATTTCAGTTTGATAACCGGAGAGTAATATTTATTGATAGAATCGATCTCGTTATCAAAGTCACCGACCTTTGAATAAAGTTGGTCCGACAGAAAATAGAACAAGGTCGGTGTTGTGTCATTGCCGTCGGCGATGAACTGCCGGTGCTCAAACACGATTGCCGCGGAGAGCAGCTCATTGAATCCGGTTGAAGACATCGTCTCCCAGAGCCTTGCCAGATCGATTTTGAAAACCGCCGTCCGTTGCGATAACCAGGTGGATAACGGGAGGGGTGAAAGAGATGCTATGAGGGAATCCGCTTCATGCGCCACGATCCCGGAGAGGCCCCGCAGTGAATCGGTGCGCGCGACCATGGAATCTTTTCCGTCAATTTCTTTCATTCGATGGGAATGGATGACCATTGCCGGCGCGAACTTGAACCATGTCAAACCCGTATCGCCGCTGAAAAGGGAGATAAAAAAATGTGCATTGAAGGTTGAATCGCAGTGTTGCTTTTCGGCATCGTCGTCCGCATCGATGATACATCTCTTATACGTGGTGCAGCTTTTAAAAATGGAATCGGACAGGACGGCATCGAGGAGCGTCGCCGCAAAACGGGGATCGTCGTCGGAGATTTTTTTTAGCACTCCCGCGGCATCGTCGTCCGCTGCAGGTTGCGGTATGGTGTATTTATTTTCATCGGTGCAGCTGAAAAGCCGGAAATTGACGCCGGAATCGGCGATGACGCTGTTTCGCACGGTATCAACGATGGTATCGTAGACAAATACAATACTGTCGAAAATATCCGCGGAGTCGAATTTCTCCGCAAAAGCACGGTTAAAGGTAAAATTGGTATATCCGTAAACGCTGATACCGTCAATG
>JAFGNB010000144.1 GCA_016927235.1 Chitinispirillaceae bacterium | reverse complement strand
CGGCGGCATGTTAGGGGCGACCCTGACGATCAGCGTCGCCTGGTGACTCTCCAGGCCCGACTGGTCGATTGCCACGTACAGCGCGGTATCGTTTCCCCGGTAATCGACGGCGGGAGTATAACGGACCCATGCGTCAATGATATCAGAGGTATCCAGGGTACCATGTTTCGGCATTCGGGTGATTCGGTACCTGATCGTTCCTCCGTCGACATCGTGCCCATCGAGTGCGATGAGCGTGGTGGTGTTGAGCTCTGCAGTCTTCAACACAGGATTGGCGACGGGTGTGTCATTTACCGGCTTAATGATGAATTTCACTATTGCCGGATCGCTGGAAAACGTTCCGTCGTTGACGATGAAAAAAAGGGTGTCGGTACCGTTGTAATCGGCATCGGGAGTGTAGCGGATATAGGGCGGTTCATTCGTCGTGCTTCCGTGGTTCGGTTTCTTGGTTATGGCAAAAGTCAACGAATCGCCATCAGGGTCCCGGCCGGTCAGTATCACCCACTTCTCTTTGTCTTCATCAAGCGTCACCGTCTGCGTGTCTGCTACAGGAGGTAGTTCCACGAGTCCTACGCCGATGATCACGTCAACGATCTTACTCGCCAGAAGCTCCTCGTCGAACGCCCGGTAAAAAAGCGTATCGTACCCTTTATAATCGTTTGACGGCGTATAGGTAATTCGGCCGTTTTTAATGTCCGACGCAGTATCGATGGTGCCGTGGCGCGGCATAGAGGTAATTTCATAAGTAAATTCGAAGCCGTCCTCATCCTTCGCCTCTAGGGTGATCGGCACCGGCGTATTGAGCGGGGTTGCTTCGAGCTGAGGCGCTGCGACCGGCGTATCGTTGACCGCCAGGATGGTGATGCGTACGCGCGCCGGTTCGCTTGCCAGGCTATCGTCGCTGACCGTGAAATAGAACATGTCGTCGCCGTTGTAATTCGTATCCGGACGATAGGTGACATTGGGCAGCGTCCCCTCGAGTCGGCCGTGGACCGGATCGCCGGTAATGGCAAACGTGAGGTTCAACATCGATGTTTCGCGGTCCGAACCCTCAAGAAAGATCGTCTTCGTCTCGTCTTCATTAAGGGTCACGGGCTGCGAGTAGGCGACCGGCGGTGTGTTCCCCGCAACCGTGATAATAACGGCGGCCGGCTTGCTTTCCGCGCCGGAATCGTCACGGGCAACGAACCGCAGGGTATCGCCCCCTATGTAATCCTTATCGGGGGTGTACTGCAACCGGCCTTTGGACAGCTGTGACGTTTCAAGGGTTCCATGCTTCGGCTGATCGGTGATTCGATAGGTAAACGCCGTATC
Source organism: Chitinispirillaceae bacterium (assembly GCA_016927235.1). Lineage (GTDB taxonomy): Bacteria > Fibrobacterota > Chitinivibrionia > Chitinivibrionales > Chitinispirillaceae > JAFGNB01. Next base: position 10,668 of record JAFGNB010000144.1, on the reverse strand, counting down.
GTCGATATCGGCATCGACCACGTCAAGGTGGATCGTAATTTGGGTGTTAGGTTTGACCCATATCGGCTTCGACTGGGCAACCGGCGTATCGTTGACCGGTGTGACGGTGACGGTCATGATCGACGGATTGCTCACCAGCACTCCGTCGCTCACGGTAAAGGAGAAGGTATCGGCGCCCCAGAAATTGCCGTCGGGACGGTACTTACGCAATGATTCCGTTCCGGAAAGCGTCCCATGCCTCGGTTGTCCGGTGATGACAAACGTGGCGGACGCAAGCGGCGCACCCTCGGCATCGCTTCCCTGCAGCTCGAAGGCGATCGACGAATCTTCGGCAACCGTCAGCGAACCGCTTATGGCGATCGGCTGTTTCTTATTCGAACCGATCAGGATCACGATCCGGCCGGGAGCGCTCGGACACCCCTGATTATCGATCGCGCGATACAATATGGTATCCGCTCCCTTGTACCCGGTGACCGGGATATAACGAAGGGAGGGAAGGCCCGAGGTGTCGATTGCCCCATGGACCGGCAAGCGAATTATTTTGAATGTAAAGAGCGAGTCGTCGGGATCCGAAACCCTCAGCGTGATCGTCACCGGGGTATTGAGCGGCGTCGGAACACCCATATTCATAACGACGGGGGTGTCGTTGACCGCGATAATTTTAATTATGACCGTTGCCGGATCGCTGTCGAGCCGGCCGTCGTTGGCGATGAAAGTGAACGTGTCCGCGCCGGCGAAATTGACATGCGGGATGTAAATACGGTTCCCGGACGATCCGCCGTTGATCCCTCCGTGACGCGGGGATTTTACCACCATATAGGTAAGCGAATCCCCATCTATATCCTCGGCGTGCAGCTGCAGCGGGAGGGGTGTGTCTTCCCTGGTCGAGAGCTGCTGAGCCTTGGCATCCGGCGGCTGATTATCAGCGGCGACATAAATTTTAATCATTGCCGTATCGCTGCATTGTGCCTCATCGCAGGCAATGAACCGTATTGTGTCGACCCCTTTGAATTCGGCGAACGGCGTGTAGAGAATGGTGTCGATCCCCCTCAATACAGCGGATCCGTGACGCGGCGTATCGGTGATTGCAAACTCAAGTACCGAATTTTCGGGATCAGTAGCGATAAGGGCGATTTTAACCGGTGTTGCGGAGTCCGTTGCCACACTGCGCGAAATCGCCTCCGGCTTACCGCTCAAAACACGTATCTCAATTTTCTGGGAATCACTTTGCGGGGGAATACCGTCATCAGTCACCTTGAGGAGGAGCACGCCGCTGGTGCGTGTTCCCGTCTTGGGAATCCAGTAGATGCGGCCGGTTGTTGAATCGAAACGCATGCCATCAGGGCGTTTGCCGATGAGTTCCCACGACAGTAACGGTTCGGGAGTCTCCTCATCTTTTGCTTCGGGACGGTATTCGTATTGCATGCCGAACCGGGCATAGTCGGGAGGCGTGCTGGTAATCTCCGGCGGGCTGTTGTACGTCGTGTCGCCGACAACAAGCGTTGTCAAGGTGGTGGTGTCGGCGTTGCCGTCCGAGACATGAAAAACAACGTGATAAATTCCCTTGTCGCCGCTTTTGGACTGCCATCGAAAGAAGCCGTCCTCCCCGAGAAGTCCCTCATTCTGCCGCGGTAAAGGGGTTGCCGGAAAAAAGTAATCGTATTCGAGAATATCATTGTCAATATCAGTGGCGTGTACCTTGAAACCGATCATGTCACCGTCGTCAACGTAATAAATCCGTTTCGGCGTATCATGCATAAATATGGGCACATGATTCATGGTATCCGCGTAGAGCGAATACACCTTTGCGACGGCCGTATCGAACGATATATACCCCTGGCGTTTAAACGTACGGACGACAAAATACCGTATACCTTCGGTGGAGAACCGGACATTAAACCTGGTCGTGTCCCGGACATCATCCTCGCCGAAACGGACAATTATCTGGCTGTCGGGCGCCCCCGCCGCCTTAAATGAGGAGTCCGAATAAATATCAATATAAATGGAATCGATGAAATAGCCCAGCACATACGTAACGATAAGCCCTATCTGTTTGCCGGTATTTTCGACGATTACCGTATCGATCGTACCTGATGTCGATGAGACGAGAACGATGTTCGAGGCGGCATATTCGGGCGAGGAGTGGTCGACAGGGTTGTTGATACAGAAAAAAAATAACGCAACGATGAGGATTTTTACCGACAATAACAGAGATATTTTCCGCATATCACTACTCCTACAACTGTAACGGGACTTATCCAGGGAATACGTCGGGCCGGGCGTCGGCAGCAGGCGCCGCCTAGCTCCGGGTGAAGATCAGCAACTCAAGGTAACCACCTGCGTTTCCCTGATTTGCTGTAATATATACATCGCTGCGTTGTATGTCAAAAAAATTATCAATTCTCTGTGGGGCTGCTTTCCTGAAAACAGCGCCGGTTCTCCCCCGTCATGTTTCCGGATTCAGAAAGAGGGCAATAGCATAGGAAGGAAGGTACTTCATTGCTTCGTAAGTATTTAATTATTTTGGGGCGATGACCGCCCCGAATGCCGCACCTATCCTGCGCGTAGTGCCGGAAGGTAGAGTTCAATCGTATGGTGATGGTCCTTTGTGCACACCGAAAGATGACCGCCGATTTTCTTCAATAATTCATAGGAAAGCGCCATTGAAGCGATATGTTCCAGCGATGAACCCTCGTTGATCCGCTGCGACTGGTTTGCTTCAGAAATGGCTGCCATTTCGAAGCCGACTACGATATACGCACAATCGATACGAGGCAACCTGAGCGGGGACTCGTGGACATTTGAAGCGATAATGGTGATTGATTCCCCCGGCACGACTGAACGGGCAATATGAAAATAAACGGCTTTGAAAATATGTCGGATATAATCGGGATCGGATTCAGTGCGCCATAATTCGGGACCGATAGTGCAACGATACTCCAGACCGGCCTCCCGGAGAAGCTCGTCGGCAGTATCAAGCAGCAGGTTCCTTAAACAGACGCCGTCCCATGATTCCGATGCCGCAACCGTTTTCGACAGCTTCCGGATGAGCGTGGCGGCATTTTCAATACTGGTTTCAATGGCCTCGATATTTTCCCTGAACAATTCCGGCCGCTCCATCTGCATCTCAATGAGCTGCAGATTTCCGTAAATACCGGTGAAAATATTGCTGAAAACATGCGAAAGTGCCTGCACAAGCAGTTCGAAGGCGTTATACCGCTTTTTTTTGTCTAAAGAGCATGAGGTATCATCTTCTTCGGTCATCTCGTAGATAACCCCGACAGTACCCAGAAAACGGTTCAGACCGTATACGCCCGAGGCGTTGACCCTGCATCTTATTATCTTTCCCTCTTTTTCCATGAATCCCGGTTTGGGGCATATTCTGACGGTCAGATCGGTCGTTTTCCGGGGCCATGAACGGCGTTCGTCGAACAATTTCGGTGCGCACTCATTGCCGGTCGGGACTCCGACGAAGCGGGGCAGAATAAACGTTCTGCTGATGGAATTGATGTCTTCCGGATAAATAATATTGCTGAAATGCAGCCCCAGAAGATCCTTCTCTGTAAAGCCCAAGGCGGATTCGGCTGCATCATTTAAGGAGGTAAAAAGCCCCTCCTCATCAAGCGTATACACGACACCGGGGACAGTACCTAACAGACAGTCATAATACTGCCGCATCTCTTCGAATGCGGCCGGAATTTTTCCCTTCTGTTCCGGATTACCCGTCACGAGAACTCCGGCGGTTTACTGTAATATGGATTTTTCGCCGCCTCCCCGAGCGGTGATCCCCCCTCTATTCCATAACATTCGGTATACCACATCGACTGAAGTGTACCGCCACTACAAGCAGAAAAAAAAGCACTGCTTACCGGCGATACATACGGATAAACAGGGGACCGCGCGACTTGTTCTCCTGTATCATTTTATCAAGTGAATAAACCGAATCGCGGCCCATATCGATTTTTCGAAGCACTTCGCCGCGTGCGTTGTACAGTATTGCGTGTTTAAATCCCTGCAGGTTTTTTTCATCGGGTCTGCTGCCCCAGACCGACACGAAAGCAATGTCTCTGTTGAGCGAATAGGTTTCACCCCGTAAAGCGGATCGCTTTTCATTACGGGTATATCGCCGCGTCTGGTCTGCCCCGAAAACGGAAAGACATACCAGTAGGGGAACAGTAAAGATCACCATTAATCGTTGACTATTTTTTATCATCGGAATCCTTCGTTTACACTTTTAGCGGGAATACTTCCCTCCTCCGGCTTGATCACTCCCTGTCGCTCCACGATAGAGGGAATGAGAAACCCCCTTTTGAATAATATATCCTTATTATGCGCAATTTGCTATGATTAAATAATTTATGTACGATATATCATAAGCTCTCCGCCTGTTTTCGAGGAGTGTTTCAATCTGCGCAACGCCGTTTCTTTGATTTGGCGGGCTCGCTCTCGCGTGAGATTGAAACGCTGACCGATCTCTTCGAGCGTATGCGATGTCTCTTCGCCGATACCGAAATAGAGGCGGATTACCTCTTTTTCGCGTTCGGAAAGGGTATCCAGCGTTTTATTGATCTCTCTCTGTAATGATACCTCCATAAGCGCGGAATCGGGGAGCTCCTGTTCGTTGCCGGGAAGAAGATCGATAAGCCGCATATCTTCGCTGTTCTGAAGAGGTGCATCGAGCGACAGGTGCCGGTTCCCGATTTTCAGGGTCTCCCGTACTTCGGCTTCATCAATCGATAATCCGGCTGCGATCTCATCGACATCCGGCGCACGATAGTATTTCTGTTCAAAATTCCCCTGCATTTTCCCGATTTTCTGGATCGCTCCGACCCGGTTCAGCGGCAGCTTGATGATTCTTGACTGTTCGGCAAGCGCCTGAAGAATCGATTGCCGTATCCACCATACCGCATAGGAGATGAATTTGAAATTTTTTGTCGGGTCAAACCGCCTTGCCGCCTTCATCAAACCAAGATTGCCTTCATTGATCAGATCGCTCAGCGGCAGGCCCTGATTCCGGTAATTCCGTGCAACGCTTACCACGAAACGGAGATTCGCCGTTACGAGTTGTTCCAACGCCTTACGGTCGCCTTTTTTGATTCTTCCTGCAAGACGGATTTCCTCCTCGACACTCAGCGTCCTGTTCTTTCCGATCTCTTTCAGGTAAAGGTCGAGGGAGCCCTCCTCGGGAAGATAGCGTGTTTTTTCCATGCCGATCCGACCTCGTGTCACAGGGCGGATTGTACTTGGTCAATCCGTCGATTCGCGTTCCGGACGCCCTCCGTCGGCTCGCCCAACCGGCGATCACTGCTTATTCACCGGTTTGCACGATTGCTTACAGCTGTATCTCGAAGGTATTCCCGATCGCCGTACACGACACCGAAGCGCCGCGCCGGGCGATCAACCTGCACGACTCCCGCACCATGCCGTCGACCTGCCGGTCGGTCCGTTTATTGTTGATGTGAAACAGGCCGAGCCGTTTGACCCCCGCCCTGACGGCCAGTTCAACCGCATCGGTAAACCGCGAATGCCCCCAGGCCTTGTAGTTGACGTACTCTTCTTTGTTAAATTCTGCGTCGTGGATGAGCAGATCGGCTCCCTCACTAAAGTCACGATAGGCCTCGAACGGCTGAGCGCCGGGCAGATCATAGCCGAGTTCATTGTCGGTGAGAAAGACAAATACCGCACCGTTCTCCTCGATACGGAAACCGAGCCCGCCGTTCGGGTGATTGAGCGGAATCGGTTTGATGCGAACGGAGCCGATTTTAAAGGACTGGGAAAGAATATCCTTGTAATGGATCTTACACGGCAGATTATTCAAATCGACGGGGAAATAGGGTGCCTGCATCATGCCGTGAAGCGCCTCCTGAAAATTTGAAATATTAAAGGGGCAACCATAGATCGTCAACAATGTCTGCCGATCGTATACCGGTCCGAAAAAGGGCAGCCCGAGGATATGATCGAGATGCAGGTGGGTAAAAATCAGATTTATCTTCCGCTGCTTTTCTTCCAGCAGCCGCGCCCCCAGATGGCGAATACCGCTCCCGGCATCAATAATAATCAGCTCACCGCCATTTGACCGTATTTCAAGACAGGTCGTATCGCCGCCGTACTTGTTATACTCCGCTCCGCTCACCGGTATCTGCCCCCGCGAGCCCCAACACCGAATATACATATCAACTCCCCGCTGCACGCACTTCCTGGAAAATCAGCAAAAGATGTAAAAAATGATTATACCGCATGAACAAAAACATTACGAGAAAAAATTGCCGGTCGCTTTTCCCCGCCTGAAAACAGGTCGAATAGATTCCCATACTTTTTTAATACTACACTCCATCACATCTTCAATACGATTATTATTCAATAAATTACGCATTGGTCACCGTCATCGTCACCTTTTTTGACAATTCTCCGGAGCGCAACCTATATTTGAAAACCGATAATTGATATTTCTTGTCTTTTTTCGGCTCTAAACCGAGCCTGTTGAAACGTGGAGCAAACATGTCTAAAAAATGCACGATCTGCGGGAAACACCCCCAATCCGGGAGAACGGTATCGCATGCCCATAATGTGGGTCCCCGCATCTTTTATCCGAATCTGCGTACGGTCAAAACAGTGGTTAACGGTACCCCCAAACGGGTAAAAGTTTGCATGAAGTGCCTCAAGGCGATGTCTAAAAACAGATAGCTTCAACCACCTGCAGCGAAGGGGTGGGATGTACAGTTCTCCTTCACGGTTTCTTGCTTCAGTGAATACCATGCACCACGATATGAGTTGTACGAAACAACCCCGTCACCGACACTAATCCCCTTCATGAGAACAAACAATGTATAGCGGTATGGGTCTATTTCACTTTTTATCAAATTGACTTTGGCGGAATCGAAACGCAGGGAATCACTGTCGGAATTAATGTTGATCTGCGCTCCCGCGCTGAAAACCGCTCCGCAACACGCGATTGTTGCGTAGACCACCTTGAAATTGTGTTTCATACGGTCCCTCCATGAAAAAATGGTTGATTAATTCCCCCCGGCCTCATCTCCGGGGGCGTAGTGATGAAACAGATTTTCGATAGAATGATAGTGAATAACCCCTCCCGCAAGCGGTCATGGCATGTTTTTCCCGGGAGGATGGAAAATCGGCTGGCTCCGGTGAAGCGGAAAAAACTATGGTGTTCGGCGTGACAGACGGATACGCCCCCCCCCGTTTACAATTAATAACACGCCGCGGGGTGCGGAACATTTCTTTTACACTTTCGGTGAACCGGCAACGATACATCCCCACTCCCGAGGTTCAGGATCAGGCGCATCGGTTAAGTGAACGGATTTTCAATTACTTTGGGTATATACTTGTTGTTCAGGGAAAAGCAACCGTTTTTTCACAGCCGGGTTCGTATCACCCTTTCAGCCGCTTCCGAGGGTTATATTTTTTTTCACTCCATGACCTCGAAAAACGACCCGAGCCCGACCCCCTCCGAAAGCTCAACCGGGCTTCCCTCGGACGCCCTCTCCTTCGATGTTGCGCTTGAATAGTTGGAGTCTGTCGTAAAGAGACTCGAGAACGATGATCTCACGCTCGACAGCGCGCTCTCCCACTTCGAGCGCGTCATCTATCTCATGCCTACTTGCGACACCCATCCGAACAAAACCCGCGGGAAAATCATCGATCTTTTCAGGGGCCAAGACTGGGCGTTCGCGGAAAAGGTCCTCGGCATGTCGCTTAATTCAGGATTATTGAAAAAAAAATTTAAAAGCGGTATATTAACATTATGACTATACAGGATTTGGAATCAGCGGTTTCTCAGCTTCAGCCGACGGAATTGAAAAAATTCAGGGCGTGGTTTGAGGTTTTTGATGCCGATGAATGGGACAGAAATTTTGAAGCCGACGCTCGTTCTGGAAAGCTCGATGCCCTCGCTAAAGAGGCTCTTGATGATTTCGCCGCCGGGAAGTGCTCCCGATTTTGACTCATTTCGCCAACCCTAATTTCTGGTCGAAGTATCGTTCACTGCCAAAGCATATTCAAGAACTTGCCGATTCATGTTACTTGCTGTTAAAAGCCGATCCACGGCATCCCTCTCTCCATTTGAAAAAAGTCGGCCAATACTGGTCGGTTCGTGTTGGTTTGCATTATCGCGCGATCGGCATTGAGGCACCCGGCGAAGGAATCGTATGGTTTTGGATCGGAAGTCATAGCGAATACGACCGTCTTATCGGATAATACATAAATCTTGCCTCTGCCGTTCCATCGAATACTTCGAGCAATCTTCAAAAGGGTGGAGTCGCAGTTGGCGCTGTTGGGCGGATTAGGGAAGATAGACGACCGGTAATGCGGGATCCCCGGTTTACCACTTGAATGCACTAGAACGGGCGCACGCCCTCGGCCACCGCCAACCGTAAATCGTACAATCTCTTTTTCAACGTACCAAAGATACCGGCCAAGTGAATGTTTCCCTTCCCGGGGACGCAATCCGTAAAACATACGCTCCGGAGGGAATTCCGGCCTGTGCCGCGTTCAAGGAGAATGTCGGGCAGGATACGTGTAAAGAGGCGACGCGCCTGCCGCCTATCGTGAGGATGTCAAGGGAGGGGACGGTATTATAATTTTTACCAGGGAGAGAAATATACAAACTTGCATCGAAATTTTTTACCGATATTGCATATAACGAAGTGGATAACTGCCGAACATTTTTTCGTGCATTTAGCATATTCCATCTGCATAACGACCAGCCGTCCAGGAAATCCGATCTGCCTTCTTCGTAAACGGCAACCATGTTGAAGTAGTCAACAGATCTTGGGAGTTCTGGGTAACTCACCTTCGTGACGTTCGAATCGAAAAATGCAACGGAATCCCATTGCGCGAGATCGATCGGTCTGGTGGTGTCGATCATTGTGCTTTTCGATTTGTAGAGTATATAGCCGAGGAGATGGTTATTGTTAGGAAGAGGCGGATCCCAGCTTAAAGTATCGATACACCAATTATAATCATCAATTCTAACAGAATAGTCGGCATAGTTATGGAGATTATTCACTTTGTAACGGACCGATTGGTCAAAGTCCTGTTTTACCAGCACCCTTTCGTTCTTTGTGGTGTTGGTACCGTAACGGTATATGAAACGACCATCAGAAAGTTGCTCTAGTATTTTAACTTTGGAATAATTGTTTTCCGTCTTATTTTTTAATACAAAACAACCAAAGAAAATAGGTCTCCATTTTTCTAGCTGACAAAAATGCCTATCGTTTGGACCGAGGGAAGATATATAAATTTCAGGAGCTATCTTTATTTCATTAAAAAAATAGTTATAATAGCCTACACAAGCATCCTGATCGAAATAATAGTAACCAAGAATTTTGCCATTAAAATCCTTCGGGCAACCATTATCAATAAAAAACATTGAATCAAGACCGTATCTACCCTCTGTGGTGTCAATACCTTCAACGTACTCTGCATTGAGGGAATTTATAAAGAAAAGTATTAAAGCGGGATACAATATATTTACCGTTTTCCATCTCATACGGTTCTCCTCCGTGTTGTGATTATGACAATTTTAACAAATTAATTTTTTTAAACTTCTTTAGTAATGTTACCAACCATTATAATTATATAATTGAATAATAGCCAATATCCGCCTTTATTGGAAAGAAGCGTTTTCTCACAGAAAACAGTACACATTACGATTTTTTTCCCTCATTCTCAAAGATTGAAATACGCATGGTTCGTCACGTTTGCAGTGAGCATATTATCAGGTGCCTATAGCACCTGTCGAACAATGTACTGATACTTACTCAATACAACTTACCGTATAGAACTACTCTAAGAATTCTACGCCTTGACAGGGACCGCCGCCCGGTAATAGAGGCCCCCGTGAGGCGTCGAAATGATGCTTTCGTTTCTTGACTTGATCCGCCCTCCATCCCGGCCTTCCCCCGTCGACGGGGGAAGGTACCGAAGGCTAATGGGGGGCAACAAGATGCAATTCCCGCGACAAAGCGATATATAAAAACGGTGCGAAGCACCGAATACTTCACGCTTACTTAATGGCAATGACAACTTATTGTCGTCTAATGGTCCTTAAGGGCCTAATTTTATTTGTCCCTTTCAATTCGCCCGCAAACAGACCGAATCCGAAGCCGGCGACAGTATTGACTCCCTTACTTTCACCTCCGCGTATGTTCCGAACGGGGAGTTTATACCGTGTGTCGATTGCACCTTGAGCCTTCCGTTCTGGTTTACCGTCACGTTTTTAATGAAAACCGGCTTGTCGGTATTCACGGTGACGATCGAGTATCTGAAACTGCGTCTGTTCATCGGACAGGTTATACATGCTCTGCAAAACCAGAATTTTGAACATCAAAATGTATTCGTACGGAGGGCGCCCTGCGTTGCTCTTGCGCTTTTTGCGAAACGCCTTGTCGATAACAGGCTTGAAACGGTTCCAATTGATTGCTTTATCCAGCTTTTCAAGCGAATCGCCCATCTCGCTGATCTCGGAAAGTCTGTTTTCAACATCAAAAAGGCCTATTTGTCCCATGGTAACGTCCTCCAGGCTAGTGTGAATAGCTGTTTCGTCAGTCTGGAATATATATAATTCACTACCATCTCACATTTACATGAAATAAGTTAAAAGTTTCTGAATTCCGATCGCTTTCAACACCATTCCCATTAATCCCGCTT
>JAFGNB010000143.1 GCA_016927235.1 Chitinispirillaceae bacterium | reverse complement strand
GACAATGGAGAATTGCACCCGCGGACGTGCCGGAAGCGCGGCGATGCGGGAGTGGATGGAGAATATGACATCCTGCAGTTGCGCGATCTCGTCGCTCATGCTCCCGGTGCAGTCCATGAGAAAGCATATCTGGAGGGTGAGCGCATCCGGGACCTGCCGCTGACCGGCAAGGGTAACGGTGAGCAGGTCGCCGAAGCCCTTCTTGATCGGCTGCGGGGCGCCCTCGTCGATGGAGAGGCGGCACTGTTCGATCTCCCCGTAGTGTTCGCCCAGATCGATCTTCGGCAGCAGCACGATTTCGCCGCTCGCGGGCGTGCGGCCGGAGAAGAGCGTTGTGCCGTTATTGTCGACAACGGCGATTGAGTGATTCCAGGCGGTTGACGAGTCGGAATAGGTGAGTTTGATGATGTACCGCGGCGAGACATCCCAGGGGTAGGGGGAAACGCCGTCGCCCGCATTTTTGCAGAAATCGCGATAGGAAACGATCTCTTCGTTGTCGTCGTGGGAGGCTGCTTTGACGGCGGCGGCCGCTGCGCCGGTGAGCACGGCCGCCGGCCGCGCACGGACGTGCGCTTTCGCCTTGTCGCCGGCGGGGGCGGGAACGGCAGGATGCCCTGCCTCGGCAGCGGCTTCGCTTTTGGATTTCTTTGCTTTTTTCCCGGACAGCGCGGCCGTGACGGTCGCGGGCGGCGGGGATTTGTCTGATGCTTCCAGGCGTTTCATCTCTTTTTTCAATGGCTCGATTTTGAGATCCGGTTCGGATTCCCTTGATTGCGGCGATGTGCCGTATGCCTCCCGGTCAACCGGTCCGGATTCGGCACCTTCGGGGAGTGGTCCGGAAGACTCCCCTTCGACCCGTCCGGGAGCGGCGTCGCCGACCGCAGTCGTGGCGGAAGGGATGGATTCCATACCCGAAGCGTCGGGCGCGACGGTCGTCACCTTTTTAGCGCATACCGTCAGGAGCAGGAGGATCAGGGAGAAGAGGGCGGGCGGTTTGATGGGCATGGTCACTCCTTTCTTCAGGTCATCGGGCAATAGAGAAAATAATTTTTCATTGCGGTTGGGAGGGTGAAATCGCCGATCTCATTCATTTTCATCGGGCTGATAGGGGTAAATAATGGAAATGGGGTATCCACTCGATTCAGGTAAAAACAGCGGGTGCTTTCAAAGGAAGACCCGAGGCTATAGAGGCCATAAAGGAAATTATGCATTAGCCATCTCTGAATAATGAGCTGAAGGCCTCTGTTCCGCGTAGCCCCCGGGCACCGGTGGTGGCGGGCATGCGGCATTTACAGGGGGCACGCACGCGGCGGGTTGCTTTAAATCTTCTCCCGTTTTCCATCTTCATCAAAAATACCCCTCACCCCATTCCGTAATTATTTTTACAGGACAAGGTTGTATGGACGTTCGACCGTTCCGGAGCCCGAATGCAATGAAAAAGCTTGTTTTGTTGATAACGCTGCTCAGTCTTCCCTCGCTCGCCGCCGATGATTTTCAGCTGCCGGTGACCTATGACACCTTGAAAAACGGGCTGCGCATCATCATCGTTCCGGATACCAATGTCGCGGTGGTCTCCTGCAGGCTTTACTATTTCGTCGGGTCGATGTATGAAGGTCCCGGCACAAGCGGGCTCTCCCATATGTTCGAACACATGATGTTTAAAGGCACCAGGCGGCTCAATACCTCGGATTACCGCAAAGAGGTGCCGATCATGCGGAACATCGATTCACTTGAAGCTGAAATAGTGTCGATTCAGCGGAAAAGTGAACAAAACAACGATTCTCTTAAAAAGGCGCTGCACGATCAGGTGATGGCGCTGCTCGACAAGCAGCGGAAATTCATTAAAAAGGACGAAATCTGGCAATTATATCAGAATAATGGCGGAACAAGGCTCAATGCCTGGACGGCGGATGATATGACCGCGTATATCGTCACCCTTCCGCGCAATAAGGTGGAGCTGTTCTACTGGATCGAATCGGACCGGATGCGGGATCCGGTGCTTCGGGAGTTTTACAGCGAGCGTGAGGTCGTGGCCGAAGAGCGGCGCATGCGGTATGACAACCGGCCGCTCGGAAAATACTGGGAGCGGCTCAATGCGCTTTTTTATATCGCTCATCCCTACCGGCTCCCGACGATCGGCTGGGCGACGGATATTCAGGCGTATACGCGCCGGAAATTGGAGGAGCATGTAAAGCGCTTCTACACTCCCGACAATGCGCTTATCGTGCTGGCGGGCAATGTCGACCCCACGGCTGCGCGAAAAAGCATCGGCCGTTATTTCGGTTCCATCCCGCGTGCAAAGGTCCCCAAGGAGGAGGTGGTTACGCGGGAGCCGCAACCGGTCGGTGCCACCCGGTTTACCATGCGCGAGGACGGCGAGCCGCGTCTTGACATACTGTTTCACGTTCCCGGTTACCCCCATGACGACCTTTATAAACTCGATATCGTCGAAGGGATCTTCTCCGGCCGCAGCGGACGGCTCTACCGCAGGCTTGTCGACAAGGAGGGACTCTGCACCAATGCCGGCGCGGGCAACCACATCCGCCTGCACAACGGAGAATTCCACATCTGGGCGGAGCTGAAAAACAGTACCGATCCCGCCAAGGTCGAGGCGATCATCAGGGAGGAATTGAAAAAAATTTCGGAAAAACGCCCCACCGAAAAGGAGATCATGCGCATCAGCAACGAAATCAGGATGTCGTTCGTCTCGGCGCTCAAGAGCCTCGAAGGGCTTTCCGACCGCCTCGCCTGGTTCGAGCGGCTCCGCAGCTGGAGGGACCTGCTTTCGTATCCGGCGATGATCGCCGCGGTAAAGCCGGAAGAGATACCGGGGGTCGCATCAATGTACCTCAATCCCGAATTGGCGACCGTCGGAGCGCTGCTGCCGAAAAAGGCTCCCGCTCCGCGTGCGAAAAGCGGCGCACCGAAATCCGGACGGCGGTAGCGGTAGTTTCATTTATCAACAGGAGCATTGTTCGTCTTCATGAAAACAACGATTCATTGCGCGCCGCTCCTTTTGGCGCTGGCGGCGGGAGCGCTGAGCGGCCGTTCGGCGTCGAAGAGCGCGGCGATCCCCGTTCATCCGTCAAAACTCGTGTATGATTCGCTCGACTGGGTGGTGCCCCTGGGCGATCCTTACCGCAGTGAACTGAAAAGCGGCTGCGTCGCCTATATCGCCGAGGATTCGCTGCTGCCGCTGGTCGCCATTACCGCCTATATCCGTCACGGCTCGCTCGCCGATCCGCCGGGGAAGGAGGGACTTGCCGCTCTGTTCTCGACCATGCTGCGGAGCGGGGGGACGAAAAAATTCCCGGCCGATACCCTCGACGATCTCATCGACCTCCTTGCGCTGCGCTTGAGGTTCTCAGCCGGCGAAACGCAGTGCACCTTCAGCGGTTCATTCCTTGCCGAATACGTCGACAACGCCTTTGTCATTCTTGAAGAGCTGTTTTTCAAGCCGGTCTTTGACGAAAAGAAACTGGAAAAAGAACGGAAAATCATGCTTGAAGCGATCAGACACCGCTTCGATAATCCGGGCCCGACGCTTAAAACGGCCTTTGAAAAATGCACGTATCCCGGGCAGCCGTCAAGCCGTCTGAGCAGCGAATCGTCAATCAAGAAGATTGCGCGCAGCGATCTCGTGGAACTGCACCGCCGCATCTTCACGCCGAACAACATCATCTTCTGCATTGCCGGAAAATTCAACCGTGATTCCATGAAAACGCGTCTGGAAAACCTCT
>JAFGNB010000142.1 GCA_016927235.1 Chitinispirillaceae bacterium | reverse complement strand
CCCTCACATCCGCTTTTCTGCTTCATTTGAGGGGCTTTATTTTGGTAGCGCTACGGGGAATCGAACCCCGGTTTGATGGCTGAGAACCACCCGTCCTGGGCCACTAGACGATAGCGCCATCGATATCAAACGGTATCCGCTTAATGGCTGGGGTGCAAGGATTTGAACCTCGATACCTGGAGCCAGAATCCAGAGTCCTGCCATTGGACGACACCCCAAACAGAGCAGAAAATATATCATTGACGAAAATATGGCAATCGGGTTATGTGTGCGGGAAACGATGGTGAGGCATTGAAACTTTTCGGAGCGCTTGATATTTTGCCCGTTTTTTCTTCGGGTTCAATGTATTTTATTGCGAACCAGCGATAGACAAGGAATGGCGGCATGGCCTCACAGCAGCGCGAACAATCGGAATTCGAAAAGCAGTACCTTGATGATGCCGTACGAATAGCGATAACCAACAACACCATTGATCCCGATTTGTACCCCCGTTACAACGTGAAAAGGGGATTGCGCAATGCCGACGGAACCGGGGTGCTTGTCGGCCTCACCAGTATCGGCGACGTGCACGGGTATATCATGGTCGATGATGAAAAAGTGCCGGACAAGGGCCGTTTGCGGTATCGCGGAATTGAAATCGAGGAGATAGTAAACGGATATCAGAATGAAAACCGTTTCGGATTCAACGAGGTTATTTACCTGCTTCTGTTCGGTGTTCTTCCATCAGCCAAGCAGCTTGATCATTTCGGGGGAATGCTTGACTCCTGCAGGGAGCTTCCGGAGGGTTTTACTGAAAATATGATCCTCAAGGCGCCCAGTCCCGATATCATGAATAAACTGGCGCGTTCGGTGCTGGCATCCTATTCCTACGACGGAAATCCCGATGACATCGGCGTCAAAAACGTGCTGCGTCAATGTATTGAATTGATCTCACGGTTTCCGACCATGGTTGCATACGGGTACCAGGCGAAAAGCCACTATTACGATAATAAAAGCCTTTATATCCACAAACCGCAGCCGGGTTTAACCTCCGCCCAGAATTTTCTTCATATGATCAGAGCCGACAGCTCGTATACCGAACTCGAGGCGAAAATGCTTGACCTTTCGCTGGTGCTCCATGCGGAGCATGGAGGCGGCAATAACAGCGCCTTCGCCCTGCATGTCGTCTCTTCGACGGATACCGATACCTATTCGGCCATTGCGGCCGCCGTGGGTTCGCTCAAAGGAGTAAAACACGGAGGCGCAAATATCAAGGTGGCGGACATGATGGATTTTATCCGCGAATCGCTTACCGACTGGAAGGATGAAGACGAGATACGGGGCCTTCTTCAAAAAATCCTTAAAAAAGAGGTATTCGATCGGAAAGGCCTTATCTACGGGATCGGTCATGCCGTGTATACGGTTTCCGACCCGCGTGCGGTCATGCTTCGGGAAAAGGCGGCCGAGCTTGCAGCGGCAAAAAACCGGGAGGACGAGTATCGCCTCTATCAGGCTGTCGAGCGGCTTGCGCCGTCGGTGCTTTTAGGAGTTAAGGAGAGCGGAAAAGTTGTTGCGACGAATGTGGATTTCTATTCCGGCTTTGTCTACGACATGCTTAATATTCCGCGTGATCTTTACACGCCGATCTTCTCGGTTTCACGGATCGCCGGATGGTCCGCGCATCGTATTCAGGAAATCGTGAGTGGTGGAAAGATAATCAGGCCCGCCTACAAGAGTATCTCCGAACGGAGGCCGTATACTCCTCTGGCGCAGCGCGAGACCAAATTAACTCAGTTTTACAGTGTATGACCTGCAGTTCCAATGGTGCGGGAATGAAAATGTTTATCAGCGCAATCGGACAGGATTCTCATCGTTTCGCACCCGAATCGACGGATAAGCCGCTCGTGCTCGGCGGGGTTCGCCTGCCCGACACCCCAGGGCTTGCGGGAAACAGCGATGCCGATGTGATTCTTCACGCTCTCTGCAATGCCCTTTCCGGCCTCAGCGGAACCAACATTCTGGGCGCCCGCACCGACGTCCTGTGCACTGAGCGGGGCATCACCGACAGCAGAGTCTATGTCCGGGAAGCGCTCTCGACCCTCAAGGGAATTGAGCCGGTCCATGTTTCAGTATCGGTGGAGGCGAGCCGGCCTCTTCTTCACCCCTACATTGATATGATCCGTCAATCAATCGCGGGTCTGCTGTCGCTGCCGGTAGAACGGGTCGGGTTGACCGCGACCTCGGGGGAGGGGTTGACCGCGTTCGGGAGAGGGGAAGGGATCCAGGCGCTTGTCGTCGTTTCCGCCCGCAGTACGATAAGCGAAGGCTGAAAACACCGCAACGCCCGGCGACCTTTTCCCATAGCGCAAGAAACACCGTGAAATATCCCCCCGGATTGCCCATGAGGTCCACGAAATGATGAACATTGATTATCACGCGGAGGCTGTTACCTTGTGCGGATTGCCGTCACGGACAGGCGGTATTCCTTCCCCGTTTTATTTGAGTTACATTACCACCGCCAGACATAATACCGCCTCCGTGCGTAAATCACAATGCAAAGCATTTTCATGGAAAAAACAACCCGCTTTTTCCTTAAATGCCGAATAATTATCTAACCTGACACTTTCACCCCGCACCTCGGACCGTGTCGGCAAAGCATCCGTTCCGTTCTTTGCCGCCGACACAAGGGAATCGACAGTCGCGGAATCCGGAAAAACTCCTTTTTGTACGGGACCTTGAGAAGGGGTATAATACGGCGGATAAATTACAACGGTTTTACCGGCAAAAGACTCCAGT
This sequence comes from Chitinispirillaceae bacterium, assembly GCA_016927235.1. Taxonomy (GTDB): domain Bacteria; phylum Fibrobacterota; class Chitinivibrionia; order Chitinivibrionales; family Chitinispirillaceae; genus JAFGNB01. The sequence goes on along the minus strand of JAFGNB010000142.1, from coordinate 8,152 downwards.
ACGGAATCGCGGTAAATTTTAAAAATGATTTTTGAATTGCTGCTTCCCCACTCCCGTATCTCCGTCTCTCCAATGAAAATGTCGGGAGCATAAGCCATATCGGTCCGGCTTTGTACATTTCCTAAAGCAACGATATATACCGGGTACTTCGCTTTAACGGTGTCGCACGAAATGCCGGCAAGATGGTTTTCCGAAATGATCCGGTAGCAATCGCCGTCGGAAGGTTTACAGGCATAAACCTTGACGCCGACAGCCGGAGGATCACCCGAGGCGGTATCAAGAGGCGATGTGCAAGCGACTAAGACAAGGAATAACGATAGAGTGCATGTTTTCATATAATAAAATTTTTTCCAATTTTTTTTATTAACGATAGGCCTATGGATCGTAATGGCGTAAAATTCCGGATTATATTGTTAATATATCATGGAATCAGGGAACCGGTTATCGATGCAAACAGAAAATGTTGTCTGAAGACAACGATAGGTGGCCCGCGGAGACGGGCGCACGGCCTTTTGATTATGGATGGGTTACAATGATAACAACAGAATACGGGAAATCCTCTTTTTATTAAAGAAGCGATATCGATCGGCAATTTTTGCGGTATAATAGTATAGAAGGCCGATTTTCCCAAATTATTACTATCAAAGCAACAGAAAAGGGCACCGTATGAAAAGAAACATTACCCATTCGGCCTTGGTGTCGATTGTCATCGTCGCCACGGCAATCGCCTCCGGCCCCGCCGAAATCGATTATGATTCGCTCGCCGGGTATGCGGTTGTAGGGCCGCCGACCGTTCCGATCCTCAAGATTATCAAGGATATCGATCAATTGGCCAGCTACTGTGACGAAGCCCGTTGCGACACCTCGCTTATCTCCCCGATGCCCGATTTCACTACCAGAACGGTCATCGGTCTTCTCGCGATGACCGGCGGGGGAAACAGGGTCAGTTACCGGTATGTGCGGCGTATCGTAGACACCGGCGACACGGTCATTTTGGAGATCAGGCCGGACTCGCAGGTTTTTGATCCCGGTATAAGCATCCAGGCCGCGTATAACGTTTTATTGCTAGCGATTCCGAAGACCGACAAACCGATCGTGCTCAGGGAATCTCCCTTAACATCAATCGATAAACCTTTATTCCATGCTCCCGCAATCATGCCGGTACAACAGGCGTCCGGCAGTAGATACGATCTTCGGGGACGTTCGCTTCCGGGGAGGAACGTCAGACGTACCGGTTTGATTGTTTCCGTCAATGTTCACGGCAAGGGTAAGGTTCTATCATTTGCGAAAAGACGGTTGATTTCTCCCTAACTCTTTGATTATGCATTTGATCGATGTGTTTATAGTCCATGCGCCGGAAGTACGGCCTCGGGCAATTCCGTCCCCAAAACAAAAAACTGTTCATATCCGCATTCACAAGCGTTATAAGAGTGAAAAACGGCATGCTGCACGGTACACTTTAATAATGGAGGTGGAAGTATGTTGCTGAGAACCGTTGCAATTATAACGCTTATTGCCGGGCAGGTTGCGGTTCAAGCCTGTCTGGGACCTGAAAATGTATTCGGAATCCAATTCAATGAAGGAGAGTCTCTCGATGCGGACGCTATCGAGAGACTCGGGGAAGAAGACGTCAATTATTACAAGGACGTAAATGAAGACCACTGGGTGAAGTACTCGTTTCGCAGCCATTATAAACCATCGATAATGGTAGAAGTAATGATCGTCACCGCCTCGCCGGAGGACGTCATCGGGTCGCTTTCATTTACCGTCGACACCTCGGTCGTACCGATAGCGGGCTTTCCGTTCGGAGCATGTGTCCGTCCCGAACTCGACTGGCTGGTGACTGCGGGAATACTTGAAATGGAGCGTATCAAACGTGAACGAATCGAGCAATCATTTCAGAACGAAACTCAACGGCAATATCCCGCCGCAAGTTATTTCTGGACAAAGCAGGATTCACTGTTACCCAATAATGCCATCTTCGTATCAACCGAAGAGGGCGAGGTCGTTGTAGCGCAGGCCAATTGCGGAGGAATCGCCTTTGCCGAAACCGATCTTCCTCCCAAGTCGCTCGACATCGTGGTCGGCATTGTCAAGAAAGATACGAAGATGTTTTCAAGAGGACATATCGCGGTTGATCCGGCCCGTTCGACAATGCTTGTTGTCGATATCAACGGCCGGGTGCAGGGACAAAATGTGACAGGCCTGAAATCGAACCGGCCGGGCGTTTTCGTGGGATACGACCGCCGATCGGGGATTATAAAAAGGATGGTGCATCTTCAGTAGCAGGGCCAGAGCGCTCCATATCGTTACCGCATTTTCGCCGAAATGTCGTAGTGACGGCCAATCAAGTTGATCGGCCGTTTCTCTTTGTTATGGGGGCGAAGTATGGTATCATATGATCGTCGTTTTGTTACGAAAGTCATGTATGTTCGTATCTCATTATATGCCGCTCTATCGGTACCCGTGCCTCATGATCGGACTGTTGGCGGCAATGCCACCGGCTTCCGGACAGATGCAATCCGAACCGGCGATGCTTCTGGGCTGCATCCGGAATGAAACGACGCACCGGGAGTTTGACGGAATCCATGGCGCGCTCGGGAGTCTTCTCACCGATCTTCCGGAGTTCCCGCGTACCATTCTGGATACGACTGTACGCGTGGATTCGTTTCCGGACGAAACGTCGCTTCTCAAAGCACGCGCCATGAATGCCGCATATATCCTATGGGGCGTTGTCGACAGCGGTGAATCCGGTCCGGGTATTGCCATCGTTATCCTCGATATGAAGCAGGGCTCGGTGTCGCATCTCCGGATCTCGATCAACCGCAACGAAAGTGATAAAGAGGTGGCCGAGATGGTACGCTCGAAGCTGCAGCTCTGGCTCCAGCGTACGACCATGGTGCAGTTGATCGTGACGACGAACCCGTCGGCCGCATCGGTACTGCTTGACGGCAGGCCATTGGGATCTACACCGTTCGAGGGAATGGTGCAGCCGGGCACCTACCGCCTGGAGTTGAGGAAAAAGCCGTTTATTCCGATGCATATGCCGATAAGTCTTATCAGCGGCAATACGTATCAGTATGATTTTGCCCTGAATAGTGATGAAAAGAAGACCGACAGGATTTCGGTTGTCAAATGGCTCGGGGTTTCGATCGCCTGTCTGGGAACGGGCGGCGGGGCGCACTGGCAATATAGCCATGCGCGGGAGCGATATCGGGAGGCGGTTCCGCCGGCTGATTTCGACCGGCTGTACAACCGGGCGATCGCCTGTGAAATCGGGCGTGATGTACTGTTCGCTGCGGCGGGAACGGCATTGACGGTCATGATTTTAAAGGTGGTTTTTTAAGTGAAGAGGGCAATGCCACGGCATGTCATTTATATGTCGATTATGCTCTGGGGCATGACCCAGTTCCGTTGCATGCCGCGCGATAATCCCTTCGATCCGGAAAATCCCGACTTCGTCATGCCGCGTTTTTCCTGTACGATCCGTTTCCGCGACGACCTGACCGCGACGGAGATCGTCGAGGAGGTGACGGTCATCTATTCGTACGGCAGTCGCATCGATACCGCCATTGCCGATTCCGGAGGCAGCGTCGAAATAGCGATCAACGACAACATCGCCGCTGCCAGAATTACCGCCCTTGTTTATGATGTCACGGCGCCAGCTCATCGGCTCGACCGGCCGTTCGACCTGACGCTTTCAAGAGACGGCAGGGATACGATGGTGCTGCTTCACAGCCGGAGTGCGCGGCCGGTTCAATGGGATACCTCCCGATGCGGTGCCGATACCGCCGGTATCCGTCTCGTCTGGCATGCGAGCGGCGCCGAGCAGTTCGTTTACTATCGCCTCATCCGGCGCCACCCGGCTTCCGACGGAATCGATACCGTCGCCGTTTCCGTTGACCGGCGGGATACGGTGTTTTTCGATCATGCAGCGGATGAGCATGAGGTGTACGCCTACCGGATAGACGTCGTCGCGACAGACGGGATGGCCGAAGGCGCCGACGACTACATGGTAAAGGTGCCGAACCGTCCGCCGGCGGTGTCGCGGATCGGCACGATACAGACAGATTTCTTCGTCTGTCTGCGCATCAGGTGGCTGAAAAACAGTGATGCCGATTTCATGCATTACACGCTGTATCGCGGTGAGGACTTGCTCAGGTTCGATTCGGTATTTACCTGCGTAAACCGCGACGACACCGTGTGGCTCGATACGACCATCGACAGGGCCGCCCGCCGCTACTACTATTATCTGGTAACCGTCGACAGCGGCGGGCTTGCTTCGAAAAGCGCCGTCGTGTCGCAGGTGAACAGCACGACCATCGAACGAAGCCTGGTCTATGTTCATGAGGGGACGTTTACCATGGGGAGAAACGGCGACGACATTCCGCTCAATCAGCAGCCGGCGCACGCGGTGACGCTTTCGTCGTTCCTCATCGATCGCCATGAAGTGACGGTGGGAAGGTATGCCGAATTCCTCAACGACGGAAACGGCATCAACCGAACGCACTATTGCGACAGCATGGCGATGATCGGGATCAGCTGTGAAGGTTCGTTATTCTCAGTTGACAGTGCGCGGATACATCATCCCATGGTCTGGCTCTCCTGGACCGATGCCGATACGTTCTGCCGGTGGGCGGGGGGACGTTTGCCGACCGAAGCGGAGTGGGAAAAAGCCGCCCGCGGCAGTGATGCGCGTCTCTATCCGTGGGGCAACAGCTTCTATTTTAACCAGCATCCGACCGACTTCTTCCTGGCGAATTATATCGCCGGATATATCTCGGCGGATGACTCGGGATATTCCAACGACGGAGCGCGATATACCGCCCCGGTAGGCAATTATGCTTCCGGCGTCTCCCCCTTCGGTCTTTTTGACATGGCCGGAAATATAAGCGAATGGTGTTTTGACTGGTATGCCAATGTATTTCCATCAGATACCATTGATCCGAAGGGACCGGAACTGGGGTTATGGCGCAGCTACCGTGGCGGCAGTTATAAAAATTATCCCGAGGAGCTTATGGCAACCTATCGCTTCCGCCACGACCCCTCGGCCCGGAAAGATGATCTGGGATGCCGGTGCGCCTATGATTCCCATTGAAAAAAATGTTCATTTTCGACCCGGCAAACGTTATAAGAGTGGCAGTGATGTCGCGGGAACCACGATACGATAACCGAGGGATCGACCGGTGCGCCGTCGGTTCCTGCGGAGAAAGCGGCGACGACTGGGATCTGGTGCTCCTCTGCCGGAATGAAAAAGATCGGTTTTTCCCGCTCCTCATGAAGCGGCACTATGCACTGGTGGTTAATATGGGGTATCGGTTTTTTTCGGATCGCGGGATGGCTGAAGATATGGCGCAGGAGGTTTTCCTTAAAGTATATCATCAACTTGACTCTTTGGAGCCGGGCAGGCAGCCGTTCGTTCACTGGCTCTGCAGAATCACTTCGAACTGCTGCCGCTCGCTGTACCGTAAACGGAGCAGTGAAAAACGGGCACTGGAGGCCGGGAAAGCCGATTTCTGGTATGACGGCGATGCAACCGATCCGGCCGACCGAATCGATGACGAAACCGCGGCTTCCGTCAAACTCGTCAACGATACCCTGCAGCGGATCAAACCGGACGAACGGATGGCGCTCATCCTGTCGCACATCAGCGGTCTGAAAACACGGGAGATCGCTCCCGTGTTGCAGGTGCCGGAATATACGGTGCGGCGGCTTCTTCGCCGGGCCGGAGGGAAGCTGCGGAGTCTGCTGACGCAACAGAACCTGGAACAGTATGCGCGATCATAACGACAGGGAAATCGAACGCATTATCGACAGAGGATTTGCCCCGCTGCCGGTTGACGATACAACCGTCGCCAAGGCGATCGATGCAGTGGTCCGACGCGGTAAAGAGGCGCGGGGGGGGCGAAACCTGCTTCGCTTCCCGCAAATCAATCTACGGCGGATCTACGCCATCGCGGCAGCGCTGGTGCTTGTTGCCGGTACCGCCGGGTACCTGGCGCTGCAGGGAGTCTTTGCTCCCCCTGAAAAAGCAATCGCGGAGAATGACGGGGCGGTCAAACGAACGCAGCGGAAGGTTTCAATCTTGTCAATCGCGTCCGATTCCGGAATCGATTCCACGAGGTTACGGCATGGCGATGATGAATTCACGACGGATGGAGAGTCGCAGATGCTCCTCGCCGTGGGTGAACGGACGCGGACGGTTCTCTTCGAGCGATCGCGGGTAAAGGTTGACAAGGCCGATTCTTCGAGCACCGTTGTCGCTTTGCAGCAGGGCGCGATTGCCTTGGATGTCACCCCGGGCGGCACCGATACGGTCTCGGTGATCACCCCCCTCGCCTGGTTTACCCAGATCGGCACCCGGTTTTCGGTTGTTTTCGATTCGACCGAAGGCGCGGCGGTTGAGGTTTATCGCGGATCGGTTCGCGTACGGCGGTGGGGTAAGGGCGTTGAGGCCGTCCTTACGGCTGGTCAGGCATGGAAAAGCCGCAACGGTACGGCGATTATGTCGGTCCGTCGAAGTGCCGCCGAGCTTGGGGAGCTGGAGCGGGTTTTTTCCGAGAATAAACTTGAACGGTTTTTGCATCGGAGAGCGGACCCCTGCAGACATTCAGGAGCCATACAGGATCGGACGCGCGCTCCGAAACTGTCGTCGAAGCGGTATAAGAGCGCGGATCATGCAATCGTCGTCGATTCGGATATCGTGCACATGGTGGAAAAAATGGCGCAGCGGGATGACTTTCACTCTCTCGACTCGGTCATTGCGCATCTGAGTGATCCTTCGCTTGCCGATACGGTTCATCAGACGCTTCTTGCCGCTGCGGAACGGAAAAAGGAGATGCTCCGGTTTTTAAGCGCAAAGCGATTGCTCGAACTGTGCGCGAACGGGGCGCCTTTTCCGAAGCGGCGGCGCGAAGACGCGTCAATGCGGCTTTGCATGCTGCACAAGCGGCATATCGAAACACCCCCCGACGAACTTCTTAAAATGATACAACGACACCGTAAACGCTTCCCCGACGGCATATTCGCCGACGATATGGCCGCCGAGGAGATTTCACTGCTTCTTTCCACGGGCAAAAGCCGGGAAGCGGTTGCCGGAATGGAGCAGTTTTTCAAACACCATCCCCGCAGCCCGCACGACGAGTATTTCCGCTACGTGTATGCGGGCATGTTGCGGGAGGATCTCCGGCGTACCGCCGAGGTGCTTGACGCGTACAAAAAGTATATCGCCGCCTATCCCGAAGGGAAATACGGGGAGGATGCGCTCTACCGGATCATACAGCTCAGCCGCTCATCGCGCGATATGGAGAGCGCCGCGCGCCATAAACAAATCTATCTGCGACGCTATCCGCGCGGCCGCTGGGTCGAAGAGGTCAAACTGATTGATGTTTCGGAACGGAAATAGCGACAAGACCTGCCGTCCGTGCCGGAAAACGGCAAGTATGCTATGGCGCGTCTCACTCTTACGGGAGGCCTGATCTGCCGGACAATGCAATTCCTCGCTACGAAAATTTATGAATAATCCGGGCTGGATAACCGAGGCGCTTCGCCGGTTTTCAGTACGGCCGCATCCCGGTGGCCGCCGCGGTTCGTGCCGTCATATACTCCGGTTCTATCGAATGATATGGAATTTTTTTGCCACGGTGCTTTTATCTGAAAGTAAAACTTTTACTATGTATAGCCTTGGCGGATATTCCGGACTTGATATGTTGCATATCCGTTGATCGCCGCGTATATCCGTTAATTCGGCCACCCGTCGTCCGGAAGCGGATAAAAGTACGGCTGATCGCGGCACTCCGTTTGTCGAAAAACTCTGGAAATCAAGCAAATACCCCCCGACAAGTGTTTTCCTGATCCGGGCGGTTTCCGGGGTTGCGGTTTTTTTGAAAGACTTTTGCGTGGTAATTCCTATCGCCAGGTACACGGGTATCCATTCATCCAAGAAGCCGGATTTCCCTTCTTCGTATAACGCCACAAGGTTTATATATCCCCCCCTAATCTGAATGGTCAACTGGGTATCGGAGGTAAAAGCAACCGAATCCCATTGTGCGGTATCTATTGGCTTTGCCGTGTCAATATCAGCCGATAATTTCGAGAAATAACATATGTAGCCCAGAAGATGGTTATTCCCCTGCAATGGCGGACTCCACTT
>JAFGNB010000141.1 GCA_016927235.1 Chitinispirillaceae bacterium | reverse complement strand
TGTCGAGCTCTCGGCGGGCTCTCTGGGGATGGGAATATCGTTCGGCATCGGCACCCAGATCGCTGCGCGGCTTGCCGGGAGGACCTACCGCACCTACGTGCTGACCGGTGACGGCGAGCTTGATGAAGGGGAGAACTGGGAGGGATTTTTGACGGGAGCGAAATATAAACTCGACGATTTGACGGTGATTGTCGACTACAACAAGGTGCAACTCGACGGCACGGTGGATGAAATACTGCCACTGGGCGAACTGGAAAAGAAAATTTCGGCGTTTGACTGGAATGTCATCGAATGCGACGGGCACGATGTGAACGATATCATAAGGGCACTGGATGAAGCGCGGCAGGCGAAGGGACGACCCAATGCTATTCTTGCCCATACGATAAAAGGAAAAGGAGTCTCCTTCATGGAAAATCAGTCGGCCTGGCATGGACGTCCTCCGGATGAAAAAGAGTATGAACGGGCAATTGCCGAACTGAAAGGAGCAGCACTTTGACAAAGCCGCTTCGAGACGTTTTTGGGGAAGCCCTCGTGGAACTGGGTGCATCCAACACTGAGGTCGTTGTGCTGGATTGCGATCTCGCGGCCGCGACGCGCTCCGCATATTTCGGGAAACGCTTTCCCGAACGCTTCTTCAACCTGGGTATTACCGAGGCCAACATGGTTTCCGTCGCCGCCGGTATATCGACCTGCGGCAAAATACCCTTTGTCAGTACATTCAGCTTCCTGCTGACGCTTCGGGCCACCGATCAGATACGAAGCCAGATTTCATATCCGGGACTCAATGTCAAACTGATGGGAGCCAACGGAGGATTGTCGGGGTTCAGCGACGGTGTGACGCATCAGGCGATTATGGATCTGGCTATTCTGCGCGCGATGCCCCGCATGACCGTCGTCGTGCCGTCGGATGAAATCGCGATGCAGAAGGCTGTTTTCGAGGCTGCAGCCTGTGACGGCCCGGTATTTATCCGTGTCTCCCGGGTTTCCGCGCCGTCGGTTCATACCCCCGGCATGAATCTTCAATTCGGCAAAGGGATATGCCTTCGTACGGGCGCCGATATCACGATCGTCGCCATGGGCATGATGGTATGGAGGGCGCTTGAGGCAGCAGAGCGGCTTTCGGCGGAGGGAATTGATGCCGAGGTAATTGAGATCCATACGATCAAGCCGATCGATGAGAAGCTGATTGCCGAAAGCGCCGGGAAGACGGGAGCGGTGGTTACCGCAGAGGAGCATAACCGGTTCGGAGGACTGTTGTCGGCGGTAGCGGAGGTACTTGGCGTACATGCGCCGGTGCCGGTGGAATATGTCGCAATCGAAGACCGTTACGGCGGCTCGGGCGACTACGAGGATCTGATGACGGAATGCGGCTTGACGGTTGACCATATTGTACGGAAAGCACGCCGGTGCGTGAAACGGAAAAGGAGCGGTTGATGCCTAAAGGACTTTTCGATCTTACCGGAAAACGGGCGCTCATTACCGGCTCGGGCCGGGGACTGGGGTATACCCTCGCGAGGGGTCTTGGCCGTGCGGGGGCAGTGGTCGTACTCAACGATATCGATGCGTCCCTGCTGAGAAAGGCCGTCGCCGCTCTGCGCAGAGAGGGGATTGACGCAAGCGGAACCGTCTTTGACGTGCGTGATGCCGGGGCGATCGCGAAGGGAATACGCGCGATCGAGAAAAAGCAGGGGGGGATCGATATACTCGTCAACAACGCGGGCATCCAGATCCGCGCTTCTCTCGAAGAGTTCGACGAGGAGGCGTGGCGGAGGTTGATCGATATCAATCTCACGGGTGTTTTTCTGGTGTCAAAAGCTGTCGTCAAGGGAATGATCACCCGGAAATCGGGAAAGATTATCAATATCGGATCCGTTCAGTGTGAACTCGCCCGGCCGACCATCGCCCCGTACACCGCCGCGAAAGGCGGGGTGAAGAATCTCACACGGGGGATGGCCACCGATTGGGGCAAATACAATATTCAGGTCAACTCGATCGCACCCGGCTATTTGAAAACCGAGATGACGCAGGCGCTCTACGACGATCCGAAATTCAACGCCTGGCTCTGCGGACGGACTCCCGCAAACCGGTGGGGCGATCCGGAGGACCTTGTCGGCGCCGCAGTATTCCTCTCATCCAGAGCATCGAACTACGTAAGCGGTCAGATCGTTTTTGTCGATGGCGGCCTGACTTCATGCGTATAAATAGGATACGGTGACACTGCCTATAAAACCAGTTTTTTTTCGAGGAGGCTCATGATGGCTGATACAGCGTGGAAACACTATTTCGATTGGTTAACAAAAAGCACTGATACGCTCTTATGGCACGATTCGGCAATCCCCGCCGAGATAACAGCGGGAATGGAACGCGGAGCAGTGGGTATTACCTGCAATCCGGTGATCGCCATGCGTTGCATGAATGCCGATAAAGAGGAATGGAAAAAACGGGCCCGTGCCGTCAGGGAACAGCATCCCGGAATCGGTCTTCAGGAGTGGGCCTGGCGTATGATTAACGAGACGGCTCATGATGCCGCAAAGATGATACGGCCCGTATACGATAAAACAGAAGGAAAACTCGGCTATGTTGCCGGACAGGTCGATCCCAGCCAGATGGATGAAGTGGAGCCCATGCTGCGCCAGGCGCTGGAGGTGAGTGCCTATGAACCCAACATGGGCATGAAAATTCCGGCAACCGAAGCGGGAATGACGGTCATCGAGGAACTGGCGGCGAAGGGCGTGGTGACAATATCGACCGTAAGTTTTTCAGTGGCTCAGGCCATTGCCGCTCAGGAGGCTTACGAGCGCGGACGGGCTCGGAGCGGCAACGCCGGAAAACTCCATCTGTTCAATTATTCGGTCATGATCATCGGCCGGTTGGACGAATACCTGGTGGCCAAGACCGAGAAGGAAAAACTGGATATACCCCTGGACATTGTGGAGATGGCGGGATTGGCAGTCACTAAAAAAATAAATCGGATATTCAAAGAACGCGACTACAAGGGTATGTGCCTGATCGGCGGCACGCGGTTGCGGCATGTATCGGGACTTGCCGGATCGCGGATGTCCATGACCATCAACAAGCCGACGCAAGATCAGGTAATCGAGGCCGGATTGCCGTACGAAGCCCGGGGCAACGATCCGCTGCCCGACGACGTTATTGCTTTGTTGCGGAAAACATTCCCTGAATTCAATAAAGCGTACGATGAAGACGCACTTCCTCCTTCGGAGTTCACCTCATTTCCGCCGTGCCGTGCAATGCACGACTGGTTTGTGGATTCTTTAAACGAAATGCAGCAATTCCTGAAAGGAGTCTAAATGCCGGCTCAGAGCAATCCACTCAGGGAAGCGCTTGAGCTGAAACGGTTCGTTACCGCAGCCGGGGTATATGATGCCCTGGGGGCACGGCTTGCTGAAGTCAACGGCCTGCAGGCCGTTTACATGAGCGGTCTCTCGGTGACCGCATCTCTTATCGCCCGACCCGACCTCGAGCTCCTCGGTATGGCGGAGATGGTGCATCAGGCGGCGCTGATCACCTCGGCGGTTTCGATTCCCGTGATCGCGGATGCTGATACCGGGTACGGCGGGCTTTCCAATATTGAACGTACCGTGCAATCGTACCGGCAGGCCGGGGTCGCGGCGATTCATCTGGAAGATCAGGCGACCCCTAAACGATGCGGCCATCTTGGCGGCGTACGCCTGATACCGGAGCGGGAAATGAGGGCCAGATACGAATGCGCGGTTGAATCGAACAACGGGAGTTCCATGCTGATAATCGGTCGCACCGATGCATTCAAGGCTCAGGAGCATGGGGGGCTGGATGAAGCGGTCAGGAGGGCGAAAATAATCGCGCAGACCGGCGTAGATGTCATTTTCGTGGATGGGCTGACCGAAAAGGAGCATTTCCGCCGCGTTCGTGACGAGGTCGAGGGGTATCTTCTGGCAAGCATCGTCGAGATCGACAAGCCGGCGTCGGTGAACGTTTCCGACCTCGAAGAAATGGGGTATTCGATCGCGGCTTTTCCGCTGTCGGCGATACTTGCGGCGACGAAAGCCATCGAAAGCATCATGAAGCGTATCGCCCGTGACGGGGATACCGGCGGCGAGTTTGACACGATGACGACATACAGCGAATTGAATTCCCGTCTGGGAATTGAAAAGTATCATCAATTGTGGAATCGATATGACATCAGTAAAGAGGAGAAGGCGCCATGAAGATCACGAAGGTCGACACCTATGTAGTAGCCATGCCGTGGAAAAACTGGTTGTTTGTGATTGTGCATACCGACGAAGGGATCAGCGGAGTGGGGGAGGCGACGGTGAATGCCTTTGCCCGGACCGTGGAAGCGGGGATACGTGAACAGGAGAGCCTCATTATCGGCAGAGACCCTTTCATGCCCCGGCGGATTACCGAGGCGATTCGGCGCGATCTCTATACGGACGGAGGGCAGGTGCAGGGATGTATCGCCGCGGCGATCGAAACCGCCTGCTTCGATATCATGGGAAAAGCGCTCAACGTGCCGGTATATAATTTACTCGGCGGGAAATATCGTGACCGGATCAGGACATATGCAAACGGCTGGTATCGCGGGGAACGGACGCCTGAAAACGTCGCTTCCTGCGCAAAAAAAGCCGTGGCCATGGGATATACGGCGCTGAAATTCGATCCGTTCGGGGACGCCTACCGTGTGATGTCGCGTCGTGACGAGGATATTTCCATCGAGATCGTCTCCGCGGTTCGCGATGCGGTCGGACCCGATATCGAGCTGCTGATCGAGGGCCATAGTCGGTTTACGGTCGCAACGGCGATCACGCTGGGTTATCGCCTGCAGCCCTTCAGAATCGGGTGGTTCGAGGAACCCGTCCCTCATCACCGGATCTCGTCGGTGGTGGAAGTCTCGCGCCATGTCCCGGTTCCGGTTGCCACTGGTGAGAGCTTTCACTCGGTCGCCCAGTTCGCCGAGCTTATCAAATACGATACCGTCCACATACTTCAGCCCGAACCCATGAGTCTGGGCGGTATCCAGTCCGCGGTCGATGTCGCGGCCATGGCCGAAGCGCACAACTGCATGATTTCGCCCCACTGCGCTCAGGGACCGATCGGAAGCTATATCAGCCTGCACATTGCCGCCGCGTATCCCAACTGTTATCTCAAAGAGCATTTTGACGAATTCGAGGTCGACTGGGTCAAGGATCTGGTGAAAGGCAAAATGCGCCATGAAGAAGGGCACCTGATCATACCCGATACGCCCGGACTCGGCGTCGAACTCAATATCGAGATGATTAAAAAACATCTTTCAAACGAGAACAGATTTATCGCTCTGTTCAAGCCGGGATGGGAACGGCGCGATCAATACGGCGACGAGTGAACCGGCGGGAAATCGACCGGTTTATTCCAGAAACATACCTTCAAGGCCGGTAGTGTTTTCCAGCTTTCTATGAATGCTCATGTTTACTTTCAATAAAGCTATCTCATTCGTCACTTCTACCGCACCTTCGATCAGATGCCCCCCTACTACCCCTTTACTCTCATTACCCAAAACCGCATGTAAATGAAATTGATAGTTGCCGTTCTCTTCGCAGATATTTCCCTGCAACGAGAGCAATTCGTGCGGAGTTTCAAAGCGCTGGGGGGCGTAATTTCCCTTCTCTTTAAAATAACCGAGTTTAAAATCCTTTAATTGACCGATGCCGGATAGTACCACGGCCGTAGTGATCCGGTATTCCCTGCAGACTTCCCGCAATTTTTCAAAAATATCTTCACCCGGGAAAAGTCTTATAACAATTACATCCTTCTCTTGTTTGCTTTGCATTTTTCCTCCCTTATCTTTAACCCTCTAAAATCCGCCGGACTTCAAGAAAAAATATAGCTCTTTTTGCGCAGTTTTATCAAATAGAAAACAGGTGGTGAGCACCTCGATAAACTCGGTGTGGCACCTGTCGAACCATGGCCGCTGTTTTCCGCCGCCCGAAGAAACATCAAAAAACATTGATAATATCAATTCGTTTTTTTTTGCATTGCGGAGAAAAAAGCTTTATATTAATTCTTCTGCCTGCTTTATATTAATTCTTCTGCCTAATGCACTGCAAAGGTAAATAAAATGAGTATTCCCATATCGATGCCGAAACAGGGACAATCCGTTGAAACCTGTCTTCTTTTGGAATGGAGGAAAAAGAAAGGCGAGCAGGTCGGAAAGGGAGAAATACTTTTCACCTATGAAACCGACAAGGCATCCTTTGAATACGAGTCGCCGGCGGCCGGTACGCTTCTGGAGACATTTTTCAACGAGCAGGATGATGTGCCGGTTCACACGATCGTTGCCGCGGTGGGTGAGCCGGGTGAAAGCATCGAACAGTTCAGACCGGTGCCGGCCGTCCATCCTGAAATAAGCCCTGATCGCGTGGAACAACCAGCCGCCTCATCCCAGGAAAGTACCGCGTTCAAACCCGCCTCTTCCGAGGCGATCGCAACGGCGGGACCGGCAGCTGCTTCTCCCCGCGCACGAAGGAAGGCTGCTCTTCGGAGAATCGACCTCTCAAAGGTAGCGGGCAGCGGACCCGGCGGGAGAATCATCGAACGTGACATCCTGGCGCGGCCCGCAATCGACGGAACATCCGGCACTTATCCTGAGGGAAACGACGTAGTACCGGAGATGGACGACACGGTAAGCGAGGTCGCGGTGAGTAAGATGCGGAGAATCATCGGCGAACGCATGCAGCACTCCCTGCTCCACTCGGCGCAGCTTACCATGAATGCCTTCGCCGATGCGACTGCGCTCCTCTCATGCCGCAGGCGGTTCAAGGCTGAAAACGCGGATATCACCATTACCGACATGATCGCAATGGCTGCGGCGCGAACGCTCCTTTCTCATCCGGAGCTCAATGCTCTCTACCGGGACGAAAAAATCCTCCGCTACGGGCATGTGCACCTGGGAATTGCGGTCGACACGCCGCGCGGGCTCATGGTTCCTGTGGTGCGCTTCGCCGACCGATTGCCGCTGGAGCGCCTTTCCGCGAAGTTCAAAGAGCTGTCGGCCCAGTGCCGTGAAGGTTCGATCAACCCGGACCTGCTTAACGGCGGAACATTCACTATCAGTAATCTTGGCTCGTTCGGCATCGAGAGCTTTACCCCTATCCTCAATCCTCCGCAGGTAGCACTCCTCGGGGTCAATGCCGTCTCCCTCCGTCCCGTCGGGATGGAAGAGGGCGGCTTTGCGCTGCGTCCGCATATCGGCTTTTCTTTGACGATAGACCACCGGGTGGTGGACGGCGCTCCCGGCGCACGGTATTTGAAGTCGCTGTGCGATGCCGTTGCCGAAATCGACGCCAATCCGGCCGTGCGGACATAAGAAACGAAAAACAACAGGATTACTATTATGGCAATAAATGATCTTATCATTCTGGGGGCGGGGCCGGCGGGGTATGTGGCCGCGCATCGCGCAGGCGCCGCAGGATTGAAGACGGTGCTCATTGAAAAAAATGTCCTTGGAGGCGTGTGCCTCAATGAAGGGTGCATCCCGTCAAAAACCCTCCTTAACAGCTCCAAATTATACTTCCAGGTGCGGCATTCACAAAGCTACGGCATTACCGCGCCAAATGTCACCTTCGATATCGCAGCCGTCATGGCCAGGAAAGAAAAAATCATCGACACCCTGCGCAAAGGTATCGGTACGACGTTGAAAAAACAGCATGTCACGGTTGAAACCGGTAATGGAACGATTCTCTCCGGCGGGGAGGGGGCCTTTCGGGTCCGGGTAAACGGCCGGGATGTCGATGGAAAGCGTCTTCTTGTGTGCACCGGTTCCGAGGCAGTTCCTTTACCTGTTTCGGGTGCGGAGCGGGAATTCGTGTATACGAACAGGGAAATCCTTTCAATCGATTTCATCCCAAAACGGCTTGTGGTAGTGGGCGGCGGGGTGACCGGACTGGAGATCGCCACCTTTTTCACCGAGCTCGGAAGCAGTGTCGCGGTCGTTGAAATCCTCCCGTCAATCGGCGGTCCCATCGATTCTGAAATAGCCGGGATCCTCCGGAAAGAACTCGAGAAAAAGGGCATCGTCTTCAACCTTCGGGCAAAGGTGACCGCCATAGGCGACCATACCGTCTCTTTCGAGACCGACGGCCGGACCCGAACCGTGGAAGCCGACATAGTGCTCGTGAGCGTGGGCAGAAAACCGGTAACAAAGGGCTTCGGTCTTGAAAATATAGGCATTTACGTTGAAAACGGAGCGATTAAAACCGATGAACGCGGCCGCACCAATATTCCGGCGGTATGGGCCGCCGGCGATGTGAACGGTGTTTCCATGCTGGCTCATACGGCATTCCGGGAAGCCGAGGTTTGCGTCAACGACATGATCGGCAATAAAGACCGCATGCGCTACTCCGCCGTGCCGACGGTCATCTATACGCACCCGGAAGTGGCGGCCGCGGGGCTGACTCAGGCCGACGCCGAAAAACGGGGGCTGGAGGTGGAGGTCGCAAAACTGCCCCTCTCCTTCAGCGGAAGATACCTCGCCGAAACCGACGGCGAAAGGGGAATGTGTAAAGTGATTATTGACAAACAGTATAAACGCCTTCTCGGAGTGCACCTTATCGGCGGTATGTGTTCGGAAATGATTTTCGGAGCCGCGGCGATGATCGAACAGGAACTTCGCGTCGATGAAATTAATAAAATCGTTTTTCCGCACCCGACGGTCAGTGAAATCATCAAAGACACTCTCTGGAGCGTGTAATCGACATCATAGGAAAAGGACGGAAACAGCAGCGTATGCCGAAATCACAGTTGATCGATCCGAAAAAGGTGAGAAAAGAGGGTTTAATCGTCTTCCGGGACGTGCCCGTAAACCAGTACCGGACGCCGTTTGAAAAAGAGGTGACGAATTTAGGCTCCGAAGCGCTCATGCGCATCTGCGGCGACATGATGATCCTCAGGGAATTCGAGACCATGCTCAATCTTGTAAAAACGACCGGTAACTACGAGGGGATACCGTACAACCATCCGGGTCCGGCACATCTTTCGATGGGCCAGGAGGCCGCGGCCGTCGGACAGGCGTTTGTTCTCGATGTCGACGATTTCATTTTCGGCTCCCACCGCAGCCACGGCGAAATCCTCGCCAAGGGGCTGAGCGCGATCGCCAAACTTGACGAAAGCAGACTGAGGGAGATCATGAGTTCGTATCTCGACGGCGCCATACTCCGTGCGGTTGAAACGAACAACCGGAAGCCGGTCAGGGAGCTCGCCGTTGATTTCCTTATTTATGGAGCGCTCGCCGAGATTTTTGCCCGTTCGACAGGATTCAACAAGGGGCTCGGCGGTTCCATGCATGCATTTTTCACTCCTTTCGGGATCTATCCGAATAATGCCATTGTCGGCGGATCGGCAGACATTTCGGTGGGCGCCGCACTCTATAAAAAATGCAACCGTAAAGAAGGCATCGTCGTCTGCAACATCGGCGACGCATCAATGGGGTGCGGGCCGGTGTGGGAAGCGATATGCCTTGCGACAATGGACCAGTACCGACTCCTCTGGGACGGCGCCTATAAAGGGGGGTTGCCGCTTATCTTCAACTTCATGAACAACCACTACGGTATGGGCGGACAACCAACCGGCGAGACCATGGGATTCGAGATTCTGGCGCGCATCGGCGCGGGCGTGAACCCGCAACAGATGCATGCGGAACGGGTCGACGGGTATAATCCGCTCGCAGTCATCGATGCATTCAGGCGAAAAAAAGAGATACTCAAGCAGAAGAATGGTCCGGTCCTTCTTGACACGGTGACCTACCGCATTTCCGGGCACTCCCCGTCGGATGCCTCATCGTACCGCGACAAGGAGGAACTTGAGCTCTGGGAGAAGGAGGACTCCATAGCTGCCTTCGGCGCGCTGCTCACCGGCCACAAGGTATGTTCCGGGAAAGACCTCGACGAGCTGCGCAGCCTGAGCCGGGAGCTCGTTCTCGGGGCGTTCAAGCTTGCCGTCGACGACTCTCGTTCACCCCGCATGGACGTGCGTAAAGACCCGGATGCCATCGGCAGGTACATGTTTTCGAACCGCCGGCGCGAGAAGATGGACGACCGGCTGTGTGAAACGCTCCTGCCGATGTCGGAAAATCCGCGGCTCGCGCAGATCGCCAAACGCAGCCGGAGCGGTCTCGACGCAGGCGGAAAGGAGCTTCCGAAGGGAAAGGCCGTCCAGTTTCGCGACGCCGTTTTCGAGGCTGTCCTCAGCGCGTTTTACCTTGACCCCACGCTCATCGCCTACGGCGAGGAGAACCGCGACTGGGGGGGCGCCTTTGCCGTTTACCGCGGACTCACCGAAGCGCTTCCCTACCACCGGCTCTTCAATACCTCCATATCCGAAGGCGCCATCGTCGGGTCGGCCGTGGGCTACGGGCTGTGCGGCGGCCGGGTCATTGCAGAGCTCATGTACTGCGACTTTCTCGGCAGGGCGGGGGACGAGGTGTTCAACCAGCTTTCCAAATGGCAGGGAATGAGCGCCGGACTCCTCGAGATGCCCGTCGTGCTCCGCGTGTCCGTGGGCTCCAAGTACGGCGCCCAGCATTCCCAGGACTGGACAAGCCTGTGCACCCATATTCCGGGGCTCAAGGTGGTTTTCCCGGCGACCCCTTACGATGCCAAGGGCCTCATGAATGCGGCATTGCGGGGAACCGACCCCGTCGTCTTTTTCGAGTCGCAGCGTGTTTACGACGTCGGGGAACTCTTTCATGAGGGAGGCGTCCCCGAAGCGTTTTACGAGGTGCCGATCGGCGTTCCCGATATCAAACGCGTTGGTAAAGACGTCACGTTCATATCGGTCGGCGCCACGCTCTATACCGCCGTAAAAGCGGCCGATGCATTACACTCACGGTACGGCCTCAATGTCGAACTCATCGATCTGCGGACCCTCACGCCGCTGGATTACTCGATCATCCTCGAATCAATAAAAAAGACCGGACGGGTGCTCCTGACGGGCGATGCGTGCCAGCGGGGATCGTATCTCAACGACGTGGCGCAGCATATTACCGAGCTCGCGTTCGACGACCTTGACGCGCCGCCGGTCGTCGTCGGGTCGCGCAACTGGATCACGCCGGCCCATGAGCTTGAAAAATTCTTCTTTCCTCAGCCCGAATGGCTGATCGATGCGGTTCATGAGAAAATCGTTCCGCTCCCGGGACATACGGTAACCACCAATTTCACCGCCGTCGAGGGTTTCCGCATCGCCAAACTGGGAATTTGAACGGCACATTGCCTTAACAAGAGGCGGAGATGAGGCCATGAAAAACGCCGATGCCGTATGCATAGAAAAACAGGACATCCCCGGCGGCGCCGGCAGTCGGAGCCCTGCTGCGGCCGCGCTGTGGCCGGGCTGGTCTGGAACTGTAGGGTGAAGATGATGGACCGGAAACCGGTGCTCGTAGCGGGAAACGCGGTGGTGGATGTGCTGCTGAGGGACGCGGAGATCGGCGGGGAGGCGGCCGACCGGTGGGGGAGCAATGTCCAGCTGCTGGAGAATCCGGTGGAGGCGACCCTGGGAGGATGCGGCGCTGCCCCGGCTTTTCTGCTGGGCAGACTGGGTTTGCAGGTGCGGCTTAACACCAACCTGGGAGACGACCGCTGGGGGGAGATGGTGAAGATCTGGTTGCGGGAAGGGAAGGTCGAACTATGTGGAAGTTCTTTCGCTGCCACGGCCGTTCATGTCATCACCCTCGACAGGGAAGGCAAGCGGCGCACCTTTTACTTTACGGGTGAAAAGGTGCAGTGGCGGCGTTCCCTGGAGGAAGAGACCCCGGGATGGTTGCTGGCTTCCGGATTCGGCAAGGTGGATGCGGACGATCTGACGGAGATGCGCCAGGTTTTCGCAGGTGTGCGCAAGCGGGGGGGGCGGGTGATGTTCGATCCGAGCCCCTGGTTCGCCGGGCGGGTGAAGGGCGAAGAGATGCGGAAAATGTGGAAATCCGTTGATTGTCTTGTGGCGACGGAGGATGAGTTGAGGGATTGGGTGGAGGCGGGGGATGTTGAGATGCTGGCCGACCGGGCACTGGAGTTGGGACCGGAAATTGTGGTGGTGAAACGAGGGGCGCATGGAACGGCTTTCGCCGCGCGGGACGGAGCGAAGGGGACGCTGCCCGCCGAACGGGTCGACCGGGCCAACAGCGTGGGAGCCGGCGACACGTTTAACGGCAGATTGCTTTATGGTATCTATTGCGGCGAGGGGTTGGAGAAAGCCGTGGGAGAGGCTGTACGCATGGCGACGAATGCGGTGCGCAACGGGAGAGGGGTGCTCGGGGCGCTTGAGTAGCGACTGATAAGTGTTTCATTTTACAAGGGCGGCAGGATGGGTATCTTTTTTCCATAGGACGTGCTCAGGCCCTAGATTTTAAAGCAGTTAGTTTTGGCATAAAATACCCCCAGCAAGAATTGAACGTACGACACCAGGTTTAGGAGACTTGCCTGCGGTAGCCATGTTCGTTATATATATCAATAACTTAACAGCAATAAAATTTTACCCTCGACCGTAGAGGTCTACGGTTTTAGGAAAAATGGGGGCTTCCGATCTCCGGGTTAAAATTGGTGAAACTGCTTCACGCTGCCGCAATCCGGCAGCACGATGCTAAAACGGCTGCTTTTTATTCAGATTTTTCAGCAGTGCGTTTTGAATGTGCGGAACAGCCCTTGCGCATCGCTTCCCGCTTCGCGAGAATTTTCCGAATTTATACGGGTCGTTGTCGAATTTCTGAACTATTTTCCGCCGTGTCTCGCGGATTTCTTCAACCACCGGTCTTTGGAGTATTTCATGCGTCAATTCACCCATTTCCTTGTTGCACTCGATGCACCTGATACCGATATTTACCGGCTGAAAAACAGCATCCGTGAGGATATCGCTTCACAAAGCAATAGGGCGGTCGATCTTGCAAGAGAGAAATATTTACGGCCGTATGCACGGGAGTCGATACTCAAGGAGGCTGTTTTTGTCTGAAGCAAAAGACAGCCTCTCACTTAAAAGGTATTCTGGATGCTGCTGAAAAGATAGTCGATTTTTCCCGGTTATTTTCAACAGCCGATGATTATTTCGTTGACCAGAAGAGTTTTGATGCCGTATGCATGAATTTCATTATCATCGGAGAGATGGTCGACCGGATTTTCGATGAATTCAAATTACAGTATGAAGAAATCCGCGAGAGATTCAAAGACCACAGTCGAGCGCGTGGTGAACAATGGAATAACATCGAAAAACCCATTGAACTTGCTGCCGCACTGGACAAGCTTCCGGAAGACGGGGTGGGTTTACGGTTCCGCTACGATGATTGTCCTTTTGCCTTCCGCCATGTTCATATGGGTATCCATGATCCTATACGTAACGGTATAGGTGCCGGGAACATCCAAGACAAGGGTGCGCCCATTTCGTTCACTAGCGGTTTTTATGTCGTCGGTAATATTGATCCAGTCGTTCAGCGTTATGTGACTGTCAACCGCGTCGACGGCGGTTACCCCCGAATCGAGGCTGAAGGTCGCGCCCGCAGTCAAGCGTACCGTATCGGGATCGATGGTCAGAACCGGCGGAACGGTATCGCCTGTAACGGTCGAATCGTAAAATACGAGGAAAATATAGACAATTGTGGTGTTAGTTCCATCAATGGCATGGATAGGGAGAGTAGCGAAACCCGGTTTACCAAGATCCCAGGACATCCAATAATCAACTGTTGAAAGAAACGCATATCCCTGGTCGTCTGTCAGTTCAATCAAATTCGCGATGCTGTCCCACGACATATACTTCAACATCGATAGTGTATCCTGAATCGCAAGACAAACAGTGTCGTCGCCGAGGATTCTGATGACCGGAGGGATCGTATCCTCCAGGGTCATGACGAAATTGACGGTTTCATAATAGGAGGAAATTCCCTTCCTGGCCGTCAGAAAATCTATTTTGCTGCAGTAAAGAGTATCGATGACCGCCCCTTCGGCTCTGGAATCACTCCGTAACGTCGCAATCGTCGCCGACTCTCCGCCCGGCTGAACGGAGCCTTCATCATCGACGATCAACTTCCGCGTAAAACAGTCGTTCCCGATCCGCAGGGAAACAATGCCGACCGACGCGGCAAACCTGGCGACGGGTACTACGAATGAATACCGCTTCGGCGGCAGAATATCATCCACGACGGTCGCGATCGATCTTCCCGCAATATCATACAGTTCGAGCCGGACCGCCGTATGCAGTCCGGTGATTTCAAATGAGACCCGGTCGCGAATGAAGACCGGCCGGTTGTGTCCAACGGGCCGACGCGTACCATGAGCGGAAAGCGCGGGGAAATTATAATATCCCCCCGCACCCGTTTTTGTCCACCACCCCGGTATTTTACCCACCTCAAGATGCGCGCCGACAACCGGATTCCCCTCCCCGTCCACAACGGTTCCATGGAGCGGCATCGTGGCGGAGGCATAGATGCATGCAACGGAACAGACGTAAAATGCGAATATCCGCTTTGTACAATTATGCATATTAAATGCCTCCTTTACTACCGCGCCGATGCAGAGCAACGGTTTACGACGCACTGTCTTTAACCCAGGTCCATCCTATCGAATAGCGGCGCTTCCCTTTTACGCCTTTCTCCATTTTTATCATCGTCCTGCCTAATGATGGCTCTTGTACAATGGGAAAACCGTTTTCATATTATCTATCAAAAGTAATGAAGCGAATCGATTGCGAATGATTTGTCCCTTTAAATTATATAAATATTGTAAATTACGATCTGAGTAATGAAACGTTTCTTCAGTTTCTTTTAGTCTATCCGAATACTGTAAAATATTTCTAGTATCCTCTTCAATTAGGGAAAGCTTAAAGTCTGGCTCTATTTCCGCTCCTGTCGAATCAAATACTACCAGACCAGACTCTTCTATCGCTATTTGCCAACCAAGTTCCACACTATCTGTCCAAGAATTGAATGAGTAGTAACTTTCTTTTCTTCCTAAGTATATGCAGATGACACCTGACGTACACTCAGCAATGAACAAATCCATTAAATTGAACTTAAAACCACCCGACTCACGAATTACTAGGGTGTCTTCATTGAAAAAAAGCACACCGATATGTGACCTTTTGATTCCTGATCCAAATGAATAAGTATAGAAAAGCTTCCCCTCGATAACCAGACCCGACAGAAGTCCCAACCCACCGAATGAAGCAGCAAAGGGATAAACGGACCCATGGTAATAAATATATTCACCATTATCGAACGGGTCGCCGTCGCTAGAAACATATTCTGCATGGACAATTTGAATACCTAACGAATCGAATAGATCATCAATAACATATTCGGTCGCTACTACTTGGAAGCTGGGATTCATTGACGGTTTTTCAATAAGCACATATTCCCTTATAAGACCTGCGATGCTGTCTATTTCCACACGTTGTGAACCAAAAAGGTACGTTGTCATAAAGAAGCATATTATTACAGCAATTTTTTCAATCATGCTCCATCCTTATTTCCACTACTTAAGCATAACCTCGTAATTGAGCTATCTTCCCTTTTGAAATAAACGTATAATACCTTTGCACCACCAACAAGAGAAAATATATACACCGTATCTCATCTCAGAAATATAGCCGAAATAAATGACATTTTATAATATACCTGCATAATTAACATGACCGTCCGTGAGATGATCTAATTGCAGACAATGAGTAATGCGTCAAAAAACCTCACGAAGCAGGAGATCGATGATCTGATGGTTTATGTGTTGTCGTTGTAACAATTCCCGCACTCCTTGATAGGTTTCAGCCACAGGAAATCAGGGACGGTGTCAAAATCGTCATATAGTAATTTCCGGCGTCTGCATCAGGGACTTTACCAGTAAATTCCAAAGAGATATTCTCCCAATGAGAGCAGTTAAATGGCAAAAATCCCCATTTTATCAGGATTACATCACCACTATTTCAGGGGGGCGGTGTGATGGATATCTTTTAAAATAGGACGGGTCATTCGAACAAAACGTGGAAGCAATATCGTCTATCTGAACCGCTTATTTGCACCAGATAACATCCAGGTGGAAAGAATAAGGGGCGGTTGTCGGTATTGATGATGAAAATCCCCTCATTAAGAACTATTCTGCCTTCCAATACAGATATCCGTCTCCCCTGAACGGTAAAAAGGGAAATTGTATAATTGCCGGGAGAGAAAGTGTTTCGGGCATCCATCGGCATTAAGGCGATTCGCCTCCCGAGCCGTATTGCGATCGTTTGGTGCGACCGGGAGGGCCCCTTTCCACGATACTCCGGTTTAACTCCCGCGTCATCACTATGATATACCCCTATGTCTGTTCCGTCTGACGCCGCACCGATGCAGGGTGAGCCCGGCAATAGTGCACCAGTCGATGAATCATCGATGAACGAATCACCGCATATATTGAAATAATAGTCGCATGAATCGCCCTTGGTATTCTGCAAGGCGGGCGTGCCGACACCGAGTGGCGCTTCCCCCCGGATACTGTCGATACTGTTATATGCAAAAAAAAGCATGTTGTCGGAGAAATTATTGAACCGTACACCGGAAAAGATGTTGTTTATGACCGTATCGCTCGGTCTGAGCTGTTTCATGTTCAGCGTGGAAAGCCCGAGGAAGGCGTTGTGCTCAACATAAGCTTTCTTTTCAGGCGACAGACGAAGCGCGATTTCCGAACACCATATCAGATTGTTGGTGATGGTGAGGGCAGAGGCCATCATCTCAAAAGAGGACGTTTCGGTTGGTTCCAACTGGTCAGTCAGCCCATTCTGGCAATTGACAACGGTATTGCATTTAAAAATCGCATCCCGACAGGGATTTATATACCGAAAAACTACCGCAGCCTCCATTCCGGTGAAAAGGCGTAGAGTATCACCCGGCAGGTGTCGACAGGACTGCCGGAAATATAATCGGTAAAAGCACCGCTAACTATTGCTGCCCTGACGGTGAAGCAGAATGGAACGATAACGGCAAGAATTGCATACCGCATTACCAGCCCTCACTTTCCCGGGAAAGTCCGTAGTCACTCTGCACAGCATCGACGACAGAGCATACCACGGCATCCCTTTCATCTTATTAATATATTACTCACCTGTAGTTATTATGGTTGATTTCGAGTAGAAGCCACATTTTTCTGTGTTAGGATTGAATACTCCGTTAAAAGAGCGTCCTTCTCCACAAGGGAATATTCAGTGTAATTGCGGCAATAGGTATGACGAAAGCCCTGGTTTTGACATCTTTGTCGGAAAATTCGACGCTTGTTCAACGGTTCCCTTTCGTTCATCTTCTCTGTTCGCACCCTTTCCTGACGTTCACCACCACGTCCCTTTCAAACGCAGCAGCTCAGGGTGGTTTAACATCCCCTTGTGCCCGGTGATGCTGACAGGCCGACTATCATCTTCGATGAAGTTGCGTAACACACGATATCATTTTTCCATAGAACGGGGGGCCCAAAGAGGGTAAAATGTATAGATATGAACGCTGGATCATTCAAGACGGCATCGAATTACAGGGTACTCGTCGTCGATGACGAAAAGAGGTTGTGCGACCTTCTGACGGCGTCGCTCCAAAAGAAGTATCAGGTCCAAAGCTGTTACAGCGCCGAGCAGGCGATCTCCGAGATCGACCGCCAGCCATTTGATGTGGTGGTTACGGATCTGAAACTCCCCGGCAAGTCGGGCCTCGACATCCTCAACTTCGTGAAAGGCAGGGACGAACGGGTTGAGGTGATCATCATCACGGGATACGCCTCGCTGGATTCGGCGGTCAGTGCCGTGAATTTCGGTGCTGCGTCGTACCTGGTTAAACCCGTCTCACTCCCCAACTTCGTCGCTCAGATCGATCGGGCCGTAGCCCACCGCGACTTCTATCTGAAGAGTGCCGCCCTCATGCAAGAGTCGGTGGGCATGTCGGTGGATGTCAAGCAGCACCTCTCCAACGTCACCGACATCTATGAGTTCTCGCGCAAGCTGGTCACGACGCTTGAGGTTCCCGAGGTGATGCGCATCATCATGGCGGAGCTCAACGAAAAGATGCAGCCGACGCTCTCGACGATCGGCGTGAGTCTGTTCGGACTCGCCGACATATACGTGATGCCGCACATCGGCAATGCCCACCACGATGCAATTAAGGAGATACTTCTTTCCAAATGGGAACAGGCATTCCCGGTCCTCAACCGCAACGACCTCCTGAAGCAGAACATGTCCGTTTCGATCTTCGACGGGAAAGAGGTGCCCGGCACAATGGACCCGAACGCGCTGTTTGTCTCGGCTGTTCCGATGATGATATCGGGCAAGATATTTGGATCGATTGCCATGTTCCACGCCGAACGGCGGGAGTTTACGGAAGGAGAACTGCAGTTCCTCCATATCATCTCTTCAATGGCGGCACCCCTCGTGGAAAACAGCTACATCCACATGCGCGCCCGGTTTCTTGCCGAGAACGACGCCCTCACGGGGGTCGGCAACCACCGCTCGTTCCACGAAGTCCTTTCTCGGGAGATCGCTCGCGCGAACCGGCACAAGGGCGTCTTTACGCTCATGATGATCGACATCGACGATTTCAAGAAAGTCAACGACACCTTCGGCCATCTCGTGGGCGATGCAGTGTTGCGCGACCTGACAGCGCGAGTGCTCGCCACCATTCGTCAGCAGGACGTGCTCGCACGGTACGGCGGCGAGGAGTTCGCCGTTATCCTCCCCGACACCGACGTGAAGGGTGCAAACGTGCTGGCCGAACGAGTCCGGAGCGCGATAGCTGAGAGGCCCTACATCTTTCCCGAGAACGAAATCCCTTATACCGTCAGCATCGGCCTGTCCGTCTACAACGGCAAGATCCCGCAAGAAAAGGCGGCTGTCATAAAGGAAGCCGACGACGCCCTGTACGTCTCGAAAGGCGAGGGGAAGAACCGTGTGACAACACGGTAGTAAGCTCCACTGTAGCCGCAGTAGCCGGGAGAGCCTCCCATGAACGCGGTATCCGAACCGACAATATTATTTGCCTGTTTTTAGACCGATGAGGTACTTTACATTATAGGTTGTATAGTATACGGTTGTGGTAGATGCGCCAGCCGAAACTAAAGAACTGTTTTAATGGAGAATGGATAAGTGAAAGAATTTAATGCAGAATCGAGCAACAATGGCAGATCGCTCACACGAAAACAATTTCTTGCTTATTCCGCTTCGGCGTTTGCCGGTGCACCTCTTTTTATTAACTCTTGTGTAAACGATAAGAAGAATTCGACAAAAAAGAGTTCTCACGTCGATGATCCCGCCTTGTGGTGGAAGATGGGCAGATACATCGTTCATGAAACGGTTGACACATCTTTTTTATATAAGGGACGTTTAAAGGCAAGGGTTGAAGGGACATGGCAGGAATTCACTATTAAACAATTGCCAAAAGAATTTGTCGACTGGAGTCTTTCTGAAAGAGTTCATCGTCTTGAACGTCTCGCGAAGTACGGCTTTCAACGCCGGGATTTAGCTGGTCCATAATTATCAGCACTATCCCGTTTAAAATCATCGGGGTCGCTGTCGGCCTCGGAATCGGGATCGACTTTGAAAACAGGGTTTTTTCGATACCGATGCCGAAAGCGATGTAATAGGAACGGTGCGCAGCACCGGTTTACCTTGCGCATATAATCACGGTAGTGACATTCCGACCCCGACTGCGAACGGAATCGACAGTGCTTTCTATTAAGAGACTGTTAATATATGATCGAAAGGCCGTTCGGTTAATGTATCACCCCACAAATTCCAACCGTTTCAACTCTTTACCGGCGGATTTGTAAAGGTGCTTGTCCGAAGTGATAACAACGTCCGGCTTGGCGATAATAGCTGAAGCAAGTTGTATCCCATCCAGTACCTTCATTTGGTACTTTCTGATTACCCGGATGCATTCTGAAATCAATTTTTCGTTGAATTCGACCAC
>JAFGNB010000140.1 GCA_016927235.1 Chitinispirillaceae bacterium | reverse complement strand
TCAAGCAGGTGAATGGCGGTGCCGCCCGAGTTACCGCTTCGATAATCGCTGCTCATTCCCGTTATCATGCCCCACGGCCCGAAACCCCTGCCGTCGCCGTTGCAGTCTTCGGTACCGCCGATGATAAATCCGCCGATATCATGGTGGCGGGCGCAGAGCATTTTTTTAATCCACTTTTCATACGGCCGCAGACGATCGACTCGGCGCCAGTGACAGGCATTGAGATAGCCCTGTTCACCGGAACCGGTTATTTTTGATGCAAGAGTCTTATCTTGTATTGAACTTTTAATGCTGGAAATAAGTTGATCGTAATTTGTACCGTCCTGCGCCTTCCAGTCGGCGACGACATCCGAGGGAAATGAAGAAGGCGGACTATCATTGATGGTAGCAGCGGCACTCGCATTTCCCGGAGCAGTAAAAAACAGAGATACTACTGCAGTGAGAAAAATCCCCTGCACAGCCCACAACACCTGACGACCCTTTCGATTCATGGCGCACTCCTTTGAAAATGATTGTTAATCGATTAAGTCTCTTTTTCTTATTCTTCGATTAAATTAGACCTCAATTAACCAATATAATATCAACAAAGTATTTTTGCATATTATCACATAAAATTTGTTTTATATGGAATGTTAATAGTTCATTTTTTTTTAACCTTTATTTATCCTTTTTTTTCTTATTTTTCACTCCATAATACCCTTAAAGCGCTGCAAGATTCTCCCTCAAGCACTCCTGCCGTGTTATCAGGAAATCGGGAATCCTATCTCCGAAGAGCGCGGTGAGCAGTTCGGATGGCTTGCATGAGTAGGGCAATTTAATAGAAAGGACCGCTTTTAAAAGGTTTCCCTGATCGGCAAGAGAGAGGTTGACTATTCCACGGCGAATATCTTTTTCCTTTTTTACTCCTTTTTTTTCAATCGCGACAATAATGGATTCGCGGGAAAGAATCTCTCCTATCCGCTCCGCCGTCGTTTGCCGATCAATCGATTCCAGGGGGAGGAAATGGTAAACTGCCGCTGTTATCGACTCATTTAACGACGGCGCTCCTTTTGGAATTGTATAAAACTCCTCGATTTTCAACCCTTCAGGCAGCCAGCGATTCATCAGCAACAGGTCGATCTCCGGCTCATCGGTCATTGCAGCATCGAAAGCCTCGCGCGCTCCCTCCACGCCGAAGGGAAGCGGCGGACCGAATGCAATCCGGGGATGCGGATTGAAACCATGGGAAAACGCCAGCGGCAGTTGCGCCATGCGGCAGGCGCGATGAATGACGGCTGCCATATCGAGATGACCGAGAAACCGCATGATGCCGGTTTTCCGATAAAAGAACCGGTAAAAAAAGCCGGCAATCCTGCCGGTGCTTTCGGAACCCCCCCTCCCGTCAACGCCGGGAGGGGGGGCTCGCGTCTTCCCTCTGCCGTGCAGTGGATGAAGCCCCGGGGTGCAAATTCCGCAACCGTTACATCGGGAAATGCTGCAATCGGGGGTTGTCTCCTCCCGATAGGCCCGCCGCCGTTCTTCCTCAAGATATGCCGGAGCGATGCCGATAGTTGTCGCCGACCAGGGAAGCACCTGTTCGGTGGGAAAAACGTTCAGAAAGGGCTGCAGATCGATCGACAATGCAGCCGCCGCGTCGACCCATCGCCGCAGGTCGAAGCGCTCATCCCATCCGTCAAACCTCGCCCCACGCCGCCAAGCATGGTAGACAAGGTTCCCGACCGCTCGGTCGCCGCGAGCGAGGATCGTTTCAAGCACGCTCTGATCGGGGTTGCGGTAGGTTACCTTGACATTTTTACAGTGACGGAGCGACCGTTTGACCGCGGCGCCCTTCTCGATGAGAACGCGCGGTTCCTCCATCCGCTCCCGCTCGAAGGGGGTATGCGGTTTGGGGGAAAACGGTGAGAGCGAAACGGCGACTGTCCGTCGCGCCGAGGCGGCGCGCACGATTCCGGCGATACGGGTGACCATGACCGTGATCGCCCCGATATCTTCATGCGTCTCCGTGGGCAATCCCAGCATGAAGTAGAGCTTGAGCGTCTGCACATTGCGGCGCATCAGTTCGGTAACCGCCGCATAGACGGCGTCATCGGTAAAATCCTTATTGATCACCCTGCGGAGCCGCTCGCTCCCCGCTTCAGGCGCGATGGTAAACGAGGCGACCGAAGAGACCTTTTCAAGCAAATCAAGCTGATCGGATGAAAGCGCATCGAGACGCGTTGAGGGCAGGGCGCAGGATATACGGTCGCTTCGCCGGAGAGATTGCAGGGAAAGAAGGAGCAGTGAAAGCTCCGAGTAATCGGCAGTGGAGAGACTGAGCAGGCCGACCTCCCGCCATCCGGTGGTTGCTATACTGTTTTTTATCTGCCCATACAGCGCCGCAGCCGTCCGCTCACGGACAGGACGGTAGTACATGCCGGCGCTGCAGAACCGGCACCCTCGCGTACAGCCCCGCATCACCTCGACCGCGAGCCGGCGGTGGACTACCTCGATGAGGGGCACCAGCGGCCTGTCGGGATAGTATTCGTCGTCAAGAACCGGTATTTTCGCCGGCCTGACAGGCGGTGCGCCCTTGGTAAGCGGCACCAGGAAGGCGCCCGACCTGACGACATCGTACAATGCCGGCACATACACCCCCTTGATCGCTGCCGCCTGCCGCAAAAGCTCCACTCGCGACATGCCTTCCGCTTTGGCCCGCTCCAGGATCCTGATGACGCGCACGATCGCCTCTTCGCCGTCACCGATGACGAACAGATCGATAAACGGCGCGAGCGGTTCCGGGTTCCCCACGCACGGACCTCCGGCGATTACGAGCGGATCGCGATCGGCGCGGCCGTCGCGTAACGGCGAGAGGCCGGCCAGATCGAGCATGTTGACGATATTGGTGTAGTGCAGTTCATACTGTACCGAGAATCCGATCCAGTCCGCTTTGCAAACGGGAGTGAAGTACTCGAGCGTATAGAGCGGTATCCCTTGCCTCCGCATGACCTCCTCGGCGTCGCTCCAGGGGTGGAAACAGCGCGAAAGCGCCCATGACTCCTCACGGTTGACAATATGATAGAGTATCTGCACTCCCGTGTGCGACATGCCGATATCGTACAGATCGGGAAAACAGAGGACGCCGTGAATGCCGACGGCCGAGAGGTCCTTGCGGATGCAATTGAGCTCGCCCCCCGCGTAGCGCATCGGTTTCTGGACGCGGGGAAGGAGAAACGTCTCAACGGCGGTTCTGATAGTATCGGTCATGGGTCCTGCCGTTTTCCTCGGATAAGGGGGTAACAACATGAAAAATACTACCTATGGACCGTTGGCGGCAGATCTTTGATCCGTAAGGACTACGGCAAATGATGCAGCGGCAGCCGGAATACCAGATTGCCGCAGCGTACCACGGCGATATAGCATCCGGCCGGCATGATCGCCCCATCCTGGCCGGTGAAATCCCAGCACAGAGTTCGATTGCCGGCCGGCACCACCCGTTTCACCCTCCGGCCGGTCATCGCGACGATGTCGAGCGCAGCGCCGCGTATTGTTGACGGAAGCTCAATGACCACCGATTGCGGCGTCCGTCGGGTCCGGATAGTCGCGTCGGCATGCCGCCGGGAGCGGCGAATGCCGAAACCCTGCTCGGGAGCAATGTACGGGGGCGGCGAGGAGTAGAGCGAAGCGAGGTTCCCGGCGAAAAGCATCTTTTCCATGACAATTTCATTTTCCATACTATCGGGGCCCTGCACCTGGAACCGGATGGCGGTGCACTTCGAAAGGTCAAGCGTTCTGCCCGAGCCGCCCAGGCGCTGCCTGAATTCCCCTATAGCAAGGCAATACTCCTTGAGCTGCGGATGCAGCGTGACGGAGTCTTCGAAATAGGTGTAATCGCCGATATCGCTGGTAACCAGCTGCACCGAAAGCGCCAGATCCGACGACGACCGCGCAACGACCACCACCGTATCGAGACCGGTGAGAGAAAAACCGCTGTCGGCGGTCGCGCAGTTCCACTCAAGCGCGGCATAGGGATT
>JAFGNB010000139.1 GCA_016927235.1 Chitinispirillaceae bacterium | reverse complement strand
GAGGCCAGGACGCGGTGAAGGAGGTAAAGTTGTTCGAGTGTGGCGGTTGCTCCGGTCGTCTCAATCCCGTAGGTTG
This sequence comes from Chitinispirillaceae bacterium, assembly GCA_016927235.1. GTDB lineage: Bacteria > Fibrobacterota > Chitinivibrionia > Chitinivibrionales > Chitinispirillaceae > JAFGNB01. The sequence goes on along the minus strand of JAFGNB010000139.1, from coordinate 19,342 downwards.
AAAAACCGTATGAGAGGTCGAACGACATTGAGGCGGTGGTATACCCGAGCCCCGCGGAGAGGCGATGCAGGTTGCGGATGACTTCCATGCCGCCGTCGGACCAGTCGAAATCGCGCGTATTGTCGGGCCGGGAGACGAAATCATAGATGAAGGGGTGCAGGTCGAGATGATCGTACGAATACCCGGCACGGAAGATGACCGGCAGAACCACGAGCGGGACCTCCGCGCCGACTCCTCCTCCGTACTTGTAATCGCCCGCCTGGCTGTGGATCTTTTCAAGAGGGAAGAGAAAATCGTAGGGCGCCGTCGAACGGAGCTCGGCCGTAAGGGTGACGAAAGGCAGGAGGGCGCTGACCCCGACGGCGCCGCGATACGAAGAGTACATGTTCCATCGATCGGTCGCATCGATGGGGGAATTATCGTAGATGCCGTCGAGATAATCCACATGACGGATTACCCGCGGCGCGACGAGCCGCATGCCCGCATGAATCATTTTTGCCTTGTAGAAGACCCCCGCCCGTATATCGAATCCGTAATATCTGCCCTCGGCGGTGTAGTCGTCGACCGGGATATCATCAATGATATAGTAGGGTTCGGCAATGCTTCTCCCGCTTACGAAAGATGCCGACGCGCCGATGCCGAGGTTTTGCACGACCTGTAAGCCCAGTCCCGTCGTCCAGTAATTGAGGTTGCCGGTCGCGCGGTAGGACCGTTCGATAAACCTATTGCTTCCCGTCGATCCCGAAAAGCGGAAAACGTCGTCCAGGATGACCGGATTCGAGTACGAGGCGGCGATGCTCATCCCGCCGCGGGTCGCGGGAAGCGCGAATGAAAAACCCGCGTTGCCGATTCTGAACCGCTGCAGGTCGTCTGTGCTTTCGGAGCCGTCTGCAAATTGCGACATGCTTGACAGTTTTATCCCGTAGAGCGACAGCTGGAACTCGCGCGATACCGAGAATGCCAGCGCAGCCGGGTTCCAGTAGAGGTCGGAAACCCCGCTCGCCAGCGCGGTGTGGTTGTTGGCGAGCGCGTATGCCCTCGCTCCGACGCCGGTTTCGCACGACCCCGACGGATAGATCGTCTGAGCGAACAGACACGCGGCATTGACGATACAGAACAGGCCCGACGCTACTCGTTTCATTACCAGCTCCTTGGTTTTCGGCGAGAAGGACGTGAGCTTCCTTCCTTTCTCGGCGGTGAAGATTGTTTGGGCGATGATGATCCGGTTGATGGCTGAGCCGATCGTTCCGGCGCCGCTGAAGGAGAAGGCGGCGGCGGCGCGCTTTGATTCACTTTAGCGCTTTTTGAAGGTTCAGGAGCCGGAGCGGCGTTCTGCACCGGAACCGGCGCCGCACCGCCCGGTTCCGAAACGCCTCTGCTGCGTTCGCGAACGATGACCGGTTTTTTACTGTTTTCAGCCGGTATGATGATTTCTCCGGGGCCGGATGAACCGGCATCGATAGAAGCGCTTTTTTCATTGCCGGTCGGCATTGTGGCGCCGGCGCTGCTTGAACCGGCCTCCCCGCCGCTCGATTTCGGATCGGCGATACCGCGTGCCCGCGGATACCTTGAAGAGCCGCCCGGACCGGAAGGTTCGGTCTTCACCGGTCCCCGGTCTCCTTCATGATAATGGCCACGGTACCGGCGGCCTCCGTAATAATACCCCCCGTAATAATAGGGATAGTCATACCACCAGGGACTGTAATTATAGTAAAACCAGTCTCTTGGGTAAAACGAATCGTAGCAGTACAGGCGCGGGTATCCCAACAGGTCGCGCTCCCAGATGCACGTCTGGTGCTCTTCGGTTCGTACCGTGTCGGTCTGCTTGATTACTTTGACCGTATCGCCGGTTGCGGAATCGACCACCCACGTGACCTCCTCTTTCGGTTGGGGCGTTCTGTCGATCAGGGCGAACTGTGTGTAGCAGCCGGAGAAGAGGGCTGCCGCGGCGGTTGCGGGAATGATCAGTCGAAAATGTTTCATACGATGCTCCGGAAGATGTTCCTATTAAAAATACTACCAGGCAGCATGCGATGCGTTAAATCCATGGACGCCTCGGGTTCGAAAATCCGCTCGCGGTTCCGGATCTTTATTTTCATTACGTTTACCCCCGGCCGGTAATTGAATGCAAAAAGTCCTTTATTGCGGCAGCAATCATCCACTATATTTTGATGGGTCGGCAAACATCTCACAACCGATCGATTAGACGGTCGATGGAGGAACTATGTTACGCGGAACGATGGTATTTCTGATAATTCTGGGCATGGCGATCACAGGGTCGGTGTCCGCTTACGAACGGGTGCTGACGCTCAAGATCGGACCGACGTGGCCGAGAGCGCTCCAATGGTCGGAGAAACCGACCGCATGGGATGCCTCGGTGCATTCCGGTATTATCGTCGACCGGATAATCGCAATCGGGGGCGGCGTCGATTTTTTATGGAATGTCAACGAGAAGACGAAGCCCGTCAGGGGAAATGTTTACGAAAGGGAAATGATCGACAGAACTTTCATGTTCCCGGTCAGCGGCTGCCTTGCGCTCACACCTATACCGGATTACAAATTTCACCCCTGCGCCAGTGTTCAGGCGGGGCTAAATACGATGTATTTCTCTCATGAGGAAAAAAAGAAAGAGCAAGCGGATCCGTTGCCCGACTTCGATGAGAACGGCTGGTACATGGGCTTCTACCTGAAGATCGCCGCCGACGCGATTTTCAATATCGGGGAGCAGTCGGGCCTTTTCGCCGGCGCCGAATACCAGTGGTCGCGGCCGAAGAAACTCAATGATAAAGACACCGATCTCTTTACGAAACGCGAAATGCGCGGCTTCGGCCTGCGGATGGGATTCCGCGTACTGTATTAATCGGGGATTCCTCAAGGGAAGTGCCTCTCATTCAGGTAAAACGAGCGGATTGCCGTGGGGAGATTTTATCATGAAAACTCTTAACGATGTCAAGTCACTACTTGAAGGGCAGATGGCACTGCTGCGGCAACGATACCGGGTAACGGGAATCGGTCTTTTCGGTTCGTATGTCCGGGGAGAACAGCAAAAGGACAGCGATGTGGATGTCCTTGTCGATTATGAGGCGCTTCCAAGCCTGCTTAAGATTGTCAATATGGAGAATTATTTAAGCGACCTTTTAGAGGAAAAGGTGGATCTGATCCCCAGGGAGTGCATTCGTCCTGAATTGAAAGAAGCCATTCTTTCCGAAGTCGTAATGCTATGAAACGATCCGTTCGCCTGTATATCTATGACATGTGCGAGAATATGGAACTCGCATTAAAATTTGTTAAGGAACTCGATTATGAAGGATTTTTAGAGAATATGGAAATCCGCTACGCGGTAATTCGCTGCCTGGAAATCGTCGGCGAGGCGGCCCGGAACATACCGGAGACGGTAAGGAACGAATTTCCGGCTATTCCATGGAGGGATATTGTGGGAATGCGCAACAAGATTGCTCACGGTTATTTCGACATTAATCTGCAAACCGTCTGGGGGGTACTCAAGGAAGACATCCCCGTGCTGTTGCCGCTGTTGCACAAGGTAAAAATGACTCTTGCAGAAATCAAGCAATGATTTTCTCGAAAGGATTGGTAGGGTTTTTAGGAGGCATGACACCTCGTTTAAATAATGCACCATGAACAGCCTCGCATCCCCCCTATAAAACGCGCCGTCGTCTACAAATCCCTCTCAGGCTTTACAAAAAAATACGCGCAGTGGATCGCGGAGGAGCTGCAGGCCGACCTTTTTCCGGTACAAAAGGCAAAATTCGCCCTCTTATCGGAGTACGATCTCATCGTTTACGGCGGAAGCCTGCATGCGGTCGGAATCAGCGGGGTGGGCATTATCAAAAAGAACCTGTGCCGGCTGGCGGGAAAAACGGTCGTCGTTTTTGCCGTCGGGGCGTCGCCGCCAGCCGAGGGGATTCTCGAAGAGGTGCTGAACCGGAACTTTTCTCCGGAGCAACGCAGCCTCATCCGGTTATTTTATCTCCGGGGCGGATTCGATTACTCGAAGCTCGACCTGCCGGGAAAAATACTCATGACCCTGTTAAAATGGAAGCTTCGGAGGAAACCTTCCCTGACCGGGGATGAGAAAGGGATACTCGACGCCTACGACCATCCGGTGGATTTCACCGACAGGGCGACGATTGCGGGATTGGTTCGTTACGTTCGTTCATGCAAGTAGCGGGCGATATAGGGGAGTTTACGCCATTACGTCAGCGGATCGACGGCCTTGATCCCCCTGAACCGGAGGAAGTCCCGGTCTTTCGTGAAGATTGTCCGTACCCCGTGCGCTTTCATGGTCGCGCAGATGATCGCGTCGGTGATCTGGTTGCCCCGTAGATGCTCGGCGGTGATCTCTTTTTTGTAAATATCCCAGAACTGCGGACCGTCGGGCCCTATGGTCTGCGTGTGCGGCAACTGGAGAATTTGATCGATGACGGCGACCGCTTCGCCGGGATGTAATGGAGCAGCCAGCACTTTGGGGTGGGTGGAGATGCGCAGGAATGCATGAATGACCTGCCAGCACATATACCATGTTTCGTCCGATACGGCGCAGGATTCGATGAAGGCTTTCGCCTTGCGGTGGAAGGACGAATCCCTGTTGACTGCATATACCAACAGGTTCGCATCTACGGTAAAGCCCATCGATCACTCCTCGTCCAGAAGGTCGTTTATCGCCTCTTTATCTTCAAGCGGGACCTTCGGCTGCCCCATCGAATAGGTTTTCAGTGTGAAGGAGGATTTTTTCCTCCGGAACAGGGATTGTTTGAGTTCGAGGCCGAGGTTCAATAATTCCGTAATCGTTTCGCCGAGCGGGATATGCTCATGACGTGAAACTTCCCTGACCTTGCGGAGCGTTGACTCATGAAGGGAGATGGTCGTTCTTGTCATGACGCCGTTCCGGAAAGAGAGAGAAAATAGATCGATTCGGAGATTCGATATATTTATAAAGGTAATATAACAATAAATTCATCAATATGCAATATTAAATTCATCATTATGAATTATTCTTTTTCAACACCGATCTGATGGTTCCCACATTCCCTGAAAAATCATTTCCCCTTTTGCTTGCCGGAAGAGGAAACCGTACGCGTTGATTTCGCACGCCGGGCGGTCGAACACGGGGCGGCCGCCGGCGTGAGGAGGGTGCGCCCTCCGCACCGCCCGGTCGCTCGGACTTCACCCGAGCGCGCTTTCACGAAAGCTCAGGGATCTGGGAATCAGATTGAACAAAGAGAAAAACTGAGGGGTAGAACAATTCCTTCTCTGCATGCAGGCGGTATCGCCTCTCATGCCAATGGCCATTACCCTTAGTCGGTAATGACGAACCGCAACGGTTCCCCCAGAACAAGCCTTCCGGTTGAATACACCGCCGTATACATGCCTGCCGGGAGGTGTCGGAGGAGGATTGAGGCTTCTCCGCGGCGGCCGTCGAAGGTTTGTTTCATTGCCGTTCTGCCGGCCGCATCGAAAACGGAAAGAACCACGTCGCCGGTAACAGCGGACGGCATGGTATAGGTCAGCATGCCGTTTGCATACATTGGCCGGTGTGCCGCTGAAATCGCATGCGGCGAAGGAGAAGCCGTGGCGGTCATCGCAAGATCTTCAACGGCGAGGTTGTCCAGATAGAGTTTGACCATGCCGGTCGAGTCGTAAACGGTAAAGCGCAGCGCCGTTATTTTGTTGAGATCGAGCGGCGTGGAGGTCGTCGCCCAGTCTGCCTGTGTAAAGCCGGCAACGTTCAGACGGTAGCTGTTGGTGTATGCCGAAACCGGAAATACTATGCCGTAATAGGTGTTGTCGGTAATATCCGCCTGTTCGAGTTCGACGCGCACGTTCGTGGCCAGGCTCGCTTTGAGATCGAAGTAGACCGATTTCGCGGGGCCTATCGAACAGGGGGAGCCATCGGCGGTAAAGGTGGTTTTAAAACCCGAATAGGTGGTGGGTTCGAATGTCTTTACATTGCCGTTGAGTTGCAACGCCATTGAACCCTCCTGGGTTGAAAAACCGAATGAGGTGCCGAGCAGGCCGGTTCCGGTTCCGTAGGAGGTCCATCTGCCGCCTATTTTATTGAGGGAGTCGCTGTCTTCAAAGTCGTCGATGAGTTTGTCGCCGGTTTTTGACGGCGCTTTTTTCGCTTTGATGATTTCAATGGATTTCGGGGTCACTTTCTGGAGGTCAAGGGCTGATATGTCGCCATCGACGGTCAACCGGGCTTTCACGATCTCGCCGGCAAGAAAAAATCCCTCGTCGGCGCTTCCGTCCCAGGTGCCGCTTACACTGGTGCCGGTGCCTTTAATCGCCTTTGTTCCGAACGCGCCGTCGACGGAGATGGTCCATGCCACCGATTTCGAGAGCGTCGCGCTGAACGACACCGGTTTTGTGGTCAGGTCGACCTGCGTGGTGGGGTCTGCGGTAAACGCTTTCGTTACCTTGAGGGCGTTCTGATCCTTTACCGCTTTGAGAAAAGCGACGGCGCCCACGATGCCGGCATTGTAATCGCGGGCGACTTCGCAATACTGGGGCGAGCCGTCGTTGCTCCAGTTGCCCTGATCGTCGGGTCCGGACACGACCGCTCCCGGAACCGCTCCGTAGTTGGTCGTGCGGTAGTGAATTTTGGTGGGGCCGCTGCCCACGCCGCAGATGTATGAGCGGCCGCCGCTGTATCCCGCCAACCAGTCCACGTGAGCGGTCGCCGTCTGCAGATATTTTGTCCGCTCGTCGTCGCTTGATGAAATGATGTAGGCCAGGCCGTACTCGAAGGCGACCGTACCTGCGTCGCGGGCGGTGCCCCAGTCGGTGTTCTGGAATATCCCATTGAATGCGCCTTCCGTCTTGATCTTGTCGCCGATAAAGCGCATATTCGAGAGGAGCGAGGAGGCGCTGCCGAGCCCCTGGCGCCATACCTCGAAAGAGGCGAGCGGGCCGATGAAAGAGAACCCCATGCAGCTGAAGAATTCGGAAATCCCCCGCTGCGCCCATGACTTGTACAGCGGGTCCGCATTGGCCGTACCGAGGGTGGCCCGGTAGAGCTCCACGCCGGCCGCCACCATCCGGTCGCTGGTCTGCTGGTTTTTTTTGCCGTCCACCGTGGGGTAGTCGTAGAGCGCGGCCCCCGACTTTGTCTGCGGAGTGCAGTAATTCTGGTTCGCGTTGAACTTATTTTTTGCAAAGGTAAACGCCGTCTTCGCCTTCGCGAGGCACTGGTCCGCGTAGGCGGCGTCGTATTTGCGGTAGAGTACCGACATGAGGGCAAGGCACGCCGCATAGGTGGCGGGTATGTCGCCGCCGTTGCACAGCCGGATCTGACTGCCGCTCCTTCCGGAACCGTTGACCACGCCCCACGTGCCGTGTTCCTGTTCCGCGATTCCAACGTCAAGCACCACCGTGTTGTTGTCGATGACCGCCTTGCACAGATAGTCGGTGGCGAATTTGACCTGCATGAGCAGGTCGGGGACGCTGCCCGAACTTGCGGCGTATGCGCCGGGGAACACATCGTACCCTTTGAGCAGGCAGTAGACGGAGTAACCGAGGTTCATGCCGAATTTAATATAATCGCCGGCGTCGTACCAGCCGCCGTCGAGGAGATTTCCATTGTAATTGTCGCCGTTGTGGGAGGCGTTGGTAAAGCCCGAGTTGGCGTTGTTGGCGCTGCCGGTTTTCAGACCGGCGCGCTGATACTGGTAAAATTTAATGAGCATGTTGTGCAGGCTCGAATAATCCCTGCTCTGGGCATAAAGCTGTGAGGCGGCAAACAGCGTTAATGCCATGGCCAGAATTTCCTTCATAGTAGGTTGACTCCGTATCTCAAAGGTTAACAATTTCAATCATCACTGCCCGCCTGCCATTGCTTTAAGCAGTTCGACGGTGCCGGGGCCGTCGAGTCTGAACAGCCATAGTCCGTTCGAACAAACGTTGATCGGGATCGTGGTAATTGTAGCGCTCAGTGGTGCGGTTTTAACGGTCCGGCCGTCAAGACTCATTATCGAATAGATGGTGTAGGGATGCCCGGCGGGGAGGGTGATTGAAAGCGTCGCTCCGGCGCATGTCAGGACGGGGCGGCGGTGACGATAAAAGAAATTTCGAGCCGCCATCACGTCGGGATCGACGGGGGTGACCACGGACGAATTGGTGAGCTCGAACCATTCGATGAGGTAACTGGTGCCGGTGGTATTGACGAAATTGAATTTCAGGGTATCGGTTCCGGATGAAGCCGCAATGTCCAGCGGGACAATCGCATAGTTCCATGTCGTATCGGACGCGAGAACGGCCTGGCCGGCTTTTGCGCCGTTGAGGAGGATCTCCACCGTTCCTTTGCCGTCTTTCGCGTGGTATCGCAGATGGAGGTACTTTGTGGCAGCGGTTGGTTTGATAAAATAGGTAACCCAGTTGTCCTCCGTGCTGGGGGTGATTTTTAAAACGGTATACCCGGTAAGAGCGCCGCCTGGAATTCTGCGGTCCACTTTATCCCGGTAACTGTAGAGAACGCTCGTGGATTCGGCATGCGTCCCGTAGTACCTGTTGAACCGTGACGTCTGGTGAAAAGGGGCCGGCATGCTGAATACCGTGTCTTTTGCCGGGCCCTCCAGACCGTTTACCCAGGCGGGAACGAATTCGTCGGGAGTCTGCTTGATATACGTTTGAGCGATCTGCCCCGAGGCGCTGGGATTGGTGCCGCCGGAAAATGCGCTTGAGGCCTGAAAATCGGAAACCGACCAGTTGCAGTGGCTGATGTGGAACTTATTGATATAATTGTCGAACCACCACTCGGTATTTGTTTTATCAACATAGGAATTTGTTCCGCCCTCCCCGCCGTCGCGGTGGGTGGTTCCCCATTCGGTGACGAAAAGCGGAATCAGCGTTTTTGCCGCATCGATATAGGTTGCCTCCATGCCGCCGCCGTCCCTCTCGACGTAGTAGGCATTAGGGCCGTGACTGGCCGCATAAAAATGGAACGCATAGGCGACGTTTTCGAACGGTTTGCCGTCGCCGGCCACGACCTGATCCCCAGCAGCGATACCCACGTGCTGGCAGTAATAGGGTGTTCCGAGTATGATAAGGTTTTTTGATCCGGTAGTGCGGATCGCTTTGGTTACATCAGTCAGATAGGACTTGATTGCATCCCAGGTTTTCTGTGCGTTGGCAAGGCTTCCGTCATTCGCCGTTGCCTGGCCGGCGATAATCGGTTCATTGTACGGTTCGAAAATCACATTGGGAGTGTTTTTATAGGCATTGGCCTGTTCGGTGAAGAAACTGATTCCCTGACTTGGATTGTTGTGGGCATCATGACAGTGCCAGTCGATGATCACATAGATTCCCTTTGCGATTGCCGCATCGATGACGGCTTTGACACCGCTCCATCCTGAACTGCGGTCGTAGGCAGCGCGGACCACCGTGCATTTCCATGAATCAACCAGGCTGTTCACCGTTCCGGCATTATAGTATTTATATCCGGGCCAGCTCTCGGTACTCCAGTAAAAACTCATCCCCTTGAGCTGTACGATATTCCCCTTCTCATTCAATAAATAGGCGCCCCTGGTTTGAAGCCAGCCGTGTTTCGGAGTAACGGCTGAAACGGAAGCAATAGCGGTAAAAAATATGATTCCCGCTGCGGCACCCCTTCGAACCTTGAAAAAAATCATAGCTACCCCATAAAAGCGATTAAATAGCCATTGAAAATACATTAATAATTTAAGGAAAACCACCCTCTTCAGCTGTTTATTTCTTTAAAATAAGCCGGTTGCCAACGCACTACCTGCTCGCCTCATCCCAACTCCCCCCTTTTCTTATTATGGTTGCAATTATGGACAGTTCCGTTCATAAAAAAGGGAGAATGCGGAAACAGGCCGGTTATTGCTGAAAGGCTTCATGTTGACGAGCCCTCATCGCCTCATTAATGATAGTCTCAAAATAGAACGCATTATCTGTTTTTTCGGGGTCGGCATCGGAATCGCTTTCGGTATCGAATTGCGCTATCCACTATCGATCCCGATCCCGATAGCGATCCTGACCCTATTAATAACAACAATAAATTAGCACTGTTCTGTGATCTGGTGCCGAAAAATTGGACCCGCAGTTGACCCTTGTCTGTCGTCATCCGTTTAGAAACCATATCCGGTCTCATTTCAAATTATTTTTTAAGCTAAAGGCCTCGTACCGCGTGTCCCCCGGGCACCGATTGTGCCGGGCAACAGTCACCTGATGGGGGGCACGCCCGGGAGGGGCTGCGTGAAAAACCAGCCATAAGAGGCGGACAATCAGCTTTTTGCGAAAGAGAAACCACTGTGCGCCGTTACGTACAACGAACGTTTCATCATCTCACCACACTCGCCGGGATCGATAATGTAACCGGAATTTCCCCATTGCGAAAGCTATAGGGGACCTCTAAAAATTCATTTCCTATTGCGGCCGGCTGCGAAATCCGCATACGTCATTGCATTCGGCGGCCATATTTTCGATAATATGGCCTTCTCATGCGCCTCGTCTGCGACTTTCTCGCTCGGCCTCATTACAAAACTGAATATTTAGAGGTCCCCTATTGACTGTCCGGCGTGAAGCTACTATATTACATCCTCCACTACGGAATGGAGAAGTGCATTCGGGAAATAGCCGGGAAGTCCATCATAATTTATTATTTCTCTTTTAACACCAATGAAAAATCGATAAAAAGCCCACTCAAAACAGGGGCGATTTTATTTAGATGAACCCATCCGGCAGCGGCGAATACTAAAAAGATAAATCACCAAAGGGATTAACTTTCATACTTCCAAACCTTTAAAAAGGGGTCTTCATGGGTCTTTCTCAATTAAAAACATCATTGACGGCGTTGATAGTAACAGGAACGGTGTCGTGGCTGTTCGCCGATGCCGTTGTCGATCAACTCTTCGACGACAATCAGAATGAATTCGAATATTACTGGTACTATTACGACGATAATTCCGGCTGGGGTCCCAATGATCGTCCGGAGCTGTTTCCGGAATTAACTCCATCCGTGATCAATGTTCCTTCCACCGAAGCCAACCGTGAGGCGATGGGTGACGCAACCGACACCTATAAAGTAAAAAAATACACCTTCCAGACCGTCGAAAACCTCAGTAAAAAATGCGCCACCATGCCCTTTACCTTCGGCGATCCGTGGGCAGCGAGTTACTGCACCGGAGGAAAAAACTGCGCCGTGCCCTTTGTGGGCATCGGGGCAATGCTCACCAGGGAGAAGGGCGCGATCGACCTCACCGGCGTTACGGGAATCCACTTCTTCATAAAATCGCGGGTCAATACGCTCAATGAGGTTTCGGTGCGGCTGCAGACCCTCGACATTGACGAGTATTCCCTGAAAAACACGGCAGATTATCAGGGCGACGAGTTCGGATATTACGGGTATACGTTTTCCGTGGAAACGGGCGACTGGCAGGAGGTAACCGTTGCCGTGCCGGAGGACCTGGTTATTCCCGCGTGGGCAAATAAGGACTTCACGTTCGACATAACAAAGTGCACGAAACTCTCCTGGGAGATCAAAGGCACCACCGACAGCTCGATTACCCACGATACGCTTGACATTGCCGATGTCTATTTTACCGGAACGTACACGTTTGTTTCACCGACCATGTGGATAAAGGAAGAGGCCGGGCCGCCGGCGTCGGGACTCTTTTCAACGTTCGACAGTGCTCCCTATAACCAGGGTCCGCCCCGCCTCAGACACTACTGGTATGCGTACAACGATGCGGAGATCGGCGGCACGTCGACCGTTTCCGAGGCATTTGCCGTACGGGATGAAACCACCGGCCGTCTCGATATACAATTTCAACCGGGAACGGGATCGGACGGCGCCGGACAGGGAGCGGCCCTGGAGTACACGCTCGGCACACCCGTCATGAAGGACGACACCATCCCGATTCTGGGGTTCGTGGGCATCGGCATTAACCTGTACGACTCATCGAAGGTCAAATATTTCAATGCCGACTCGGCGAGTGTCAATTCAATCTATTTCGAATATTTTACCACCGGCGGCGCTAAAAAAGTGACCTTCGAACTGAGCGACATGAACGACGTGGGCGACGCGACCAACCCCGCCAGAAGGGACTCGCGCGGTTCGGGGATCGTGTACTACCGGAACTTTCCCGCCACCAATGACGTGTGGAGAAGAGTGCTGATTCCGTTCGATTCGCTGATCGTTCACGACGACTGGCAGGGGTATACCGCCATTCCTCTCGACAAGACAAAACTGGCGAAGGCCCAGTGGAAAGTCCAGGGCGGAGAGGGGACGCAGGGGTTGTATGCTATCGACAACATCTACATGCCCTCCGGCGATTTCGGCGTGCCGGTCGTCACTCCCGCTGCGAAGCCGCGGCACGCATCGGCGTTCAACGCTTCATATACCGGCGGTGCCATCCGGGTGAACTGGGACGGCGCGGCGGGCCTGAGCCGCGGCAAACTCCGCCTCATCAACCCCAGGGGGATGGTCGTTTCGAGCGCGAACGCGGCGCGCGGCGGCGCGGCGACCCTGCCCTCGGCGCTCCTGCCCGCGGGGATATACTTCGTGCGTCTCAGCGGGACCGACGCCGCCGGCAAGGCGGTCGCCGAACAGGCGCCGATAACTATTGTAAAGTAGCTCAGTTGATTTTACCGGCTCCGGGCCGGATACGGAAACGTATCCGGCTTTTTTTATCCCGATACGGGGGCTCGGGCGGGAGAGACGCCGTGCGGCAGCGCCGCTGTAAAGCGGGAGTAGTGCGGCGTCTGGGGGCAGTCGGCGGCGGTTCAACGAAGATGGGAACCGACGGATTGCCGCGTCGTTTGATTTTATGATGCGTATTGAATATCATCACTCCTTAAAACTATTTTATCACATCCGGGTGCGGCAGTGCGCACTCCGGGAGTATGCATGAAACAAGGCTCCTGTCCACAACACCATCTGAGGAGGATCTATGGAAAGTCTCCAGGACAAAATCGCAAAGCGCGCCTACGAACTTTTTCAGGCCCGCGGCGGGCAGCACGGCTACCATATCGACGACTGGGTGCAGGCGGAAAAAGAGGTTCTCAAGTCAACCGCGGCGCATGCGGGCCAGGCGAAACCGGCACCCAAAACGCCGCCTGCTGCCGCAAGTAAAGCAACCCCCGCCCCCGCTCCCGCACTGAGAAAAAGGCGATAACGCAACAACGATTCCATTCGCCGTACGGCGGGGGAGAGCGGCGCCTCCTCCCGGCCGGGCGCAGTGAACCGTTTGCAGCGGTGCAGCAGGGGCTGACGCGCTGCCGGAGGGGGAAGGATGCTCAGGACCTACGCGATCGTTGAGGGCAGAATACTTCCCGCCGAGGGGAAAGAGTCTTCCATATTTGTATTTGTCAAACCCGACGGAAGCGAAATCGCCTCGCTTGAATCGACGTTCCGTCTCGATGCCCATACCCTTCAGTCGTCGCTCGACCCTGACGAGCTGTCGCGGATCGAATTCGAAAGCGATCATTGCGCGGTCATTTTAAAGCGGCCCCGCAGCTATTCGTCGGAGGATCAGTTTCTCTTCAAAGTCTCCTCGATAGGACTGTTCATTTTCAAGGACCGCATGGTGATCCTCATTCCCGAGGAGGTCCCCCTCTTTGACGGGAAGGAGTCGATATCGATCCGGACCCCGCTTGATGTGCTGCTCAAGGTGTTCTACCGCTCCATCACCCATTTTCTGCACCACCTCAAGGTCATCAACATGATCTGCGACGAGATCGAACGGAAGGTCAACGCCTCGATGGAAAACAAGTACCTTATCCAGATGTTTACCATGGAGAAGAGCCTGGTGTATTACCTCAACGCGATCAATTCAAACGCGGTACTCCTTGAAAAGCTGCGGAACGCCTCCTCAAAAATCGGATTTACCCAGGAGAATCTCGAGTTCCTCGAGGATACGGTCATCGACAACAACCAGTGCCTCAAGCAGACGGAGATCTATTCCGACATCGTTTCGAGCATGATGGACGCCCGCGCCTCCATCGTCAACAACAACCTCAACAATCTGATCAAGAGGCTCAATATCTGGACTATCGTGATCATGGTGCCCACCTTCGTCGTGAGCGCCTTCTCGATGAACGTGGCGATTCCGCTCCAGAAGAACCCCTCTGCGTTTATCATGATCATGGCAATGTCGGCGGTCGCGCTTGTGGCGTCGCTGTTTTTCTTCAGGTGGAAGAAATGGTAAGGACGGCGACCGGTTGAGCGTCCTTCCGAAGCCGCTGCTGCGCTGGGCGACGCCGCTCCTTGCCGCCCTCGTTTCAACCGTCAACTCACGCACCCCCGTTGACAACCACTATTTCGCCGCGGGAACAGTAGGCTGGCATCTGCGCGACGGCTTTATCGATTTCGATCATCACCGGATCGAACACGTCAAACGGCGCGTCCTGCGCTCGCAGGGGGTATCGCTGGGGAGGAATTTCGGACTCCCGTTCGGTCTGAGGCTGGGGGTGCCGTTGCGGTTCGACTACGGAAAGGTGACGGAGGATACGGTTGACGACATTACCCTGACCGACGGCACGAATCCGCCGCTCGCCCTCAATTCCTTGATGTATCACGCGGGCATCGAACCGCTGCTTCACGTTCCGTTTCGCATGGCCCCCAACAGGGCATGGGCCTACGGCGCAATCGGCGGCGGCATTCATTACGTCACGCTTGTCGAAGAGGTGCGGATCATTGAAGACCGTCGGAGGGTGGAGGGTATTCCATGGCTGGAAGAGAGTAAAAGGGTGAGTTTCGGCGCCGCTGCGGGAGCAGGTCTTGAAATAACGGTCAATCCATGGATGAGCTTTTTTTCCCAGTATGCCTTCCGCTTCTGGAAACCGGTAAAGAGAACGACCCAACGTGATCTGTTCCCGCTTGACGCCAAACCCTATGCCGAACGTTTTTACACGCATGACATCACCGTCGGGATTCTTTTTTCTCAGGAGCGTTAACCGGTAACCGGCCTATCGTGCAGCGGCTTCAGTACGTTTCGTTGACTCCGATGAGCTGCGCGCAGAGGACGGTCGCCGCAAGTTCGGTGCGCAGACGGGCGGAGGCGATGCGAACCTTCGCAGACGTCCGCTGTTCGAAGAACCGAAGCTCCCTTTCGCTGAATCCGCCCGGCGGTCCGACGAAGCAGGATAACGGCGCCGTCGGGTCGAGCGGCGTGATTGCGCCGACCGGGTCCCCCGCCGGGTCGGCGACGATCACGGCGCCCGCGGCGGCGCTGCTGAGTGCTTCGGGCGTCAAGCGGGGCACATCCAGTTCCGGCAGCCAGCATGAATGCGATTGCTTGAGGGCAACGATCATCTTCCGGCGAAATCGGGGCACGAGCTTTTCCCACTTCGACCACCATTTGTTTTGACAATACTCCGCCGTGAGGGGTACGATCCGGTAAACGCCGAGCGCCGTGGCGTCGAGAAGGATCCGTTCGAAGGCGTCGCGATCGGGCAGGCCTACGCAGAGCGTGACGGCCGGACCTTTACGACCCGTGCAGGTGCGTTCTGCGATGCGCACCCTCATCCGCCGGTCGACGACCGTTTCGTACGTACCGGCCGCGCGGCGGCCGCAACCGTCGGTCAATCGGAGCGAATCGCCCGGTTTGAGCCGGAGCACGGAAACGGCATGGTTCGTTTCAGCGGCGTCGAGAGTCGCGCTTTCCGCCGACAGGTCATCGGAAAAAAAGAGGAAACGGGCGGATGCGCCCGCGCCGTCAGCGGGACCTACCTGCATATCGGCGTTTTCCCGCCCGCTGCCGCCAGACGCATGGACCGCTTCTGCAGCGCATAGTAGGAGCGGAGCACCTTTCGATAGTATTCGACGGAAAGCGGCAGATTCTCCGACAGATGCCTGCTCACCACCGCCGGACCCTGATTGTAGGCGAGCAGGCCGAGTTTGAAGCTCTGGAAACGGCTGATCATCGACGTGAGGTAGGCGACGCCGAGGATAACGTTGATTTCCGGTTTGAAAAGATCGTCCTGCGAAAGGGAGTCCATTTCAAGCTGTGCGGCGACCTCCCGTGCGGTCCGGGGTTTGAGCTGCATGAGTCCGAGCGCACCGCTTTCCGCGCCGCTGCGGTATTTTCCGCGGGCGGTGGGCAGATAGAAGCTCTCCACCTCGATCACGGCGAGCAGAAGGAGCGGATCGTAACCGAACTGGATGCTGTTGGTGACAACGATGTCGGAGAGTTCGAGCAGCAGACCGGCCGAAAGATTTCTGCCGGCAATCGAGCAGAGCAACTCGGCAATGGCGACACGCCGGCGGAGCTCTTCGAGGTAGTGGGCGAGGATGATGCGGTCCGATTTACCGGTGGCGATAGTGCAGGTAGTGCGGTGGATGGTGTATTCGTTGCGGATGATGCTCCCGCTTAAAACGAGAAGGACTATGGAGAGTGCGGCGACGAAAACAATGCTTGCCAGTTCGGAAATCCATATTTTACTTCCGTGAAAAAGAATGCCGAGGCGTCGGCCGGAAGCCGCGGCGCTCATCGGGGAGCGCTCCCGGCGGTGTCGCGCAGAATGCCCAGCTGTTCCAGCGGTTGAAGGCGGTTGCGGAGGCTCTCGATTTCGAGGCGGGACTTCGTCTCCCACTGGGAGAGCTCCTCCAGTTCGTCTCGCTGTTCCCTGATGTGGCGGTTTTGTAAATGAATGGTGAAAGCGAGCGTGAGGAACCATCCGAACAGTATAAAAAGCAGAAAGAGCGCCACCGGCCGTGAAAGGCGTATGCCGGTTTTTCGCGACAGCAGGCGGCGTCGATTGCGCAGCAAGGCGACGATACCGCCGCGCCGGAGGAGTTCGGCGTCGGGAAAAATGGTAAAGAGGTTCCTGTAAGGGTGAAATGCGCGGGAAACCGTTTCATTGCTGAATACAAGCCTGAACGCCCCGTTTTTGCTTTTTATCGTATTGAGCAGCAGGAGAAACAGCTGGACCGCGCCGGGGTCGATGTCGGTAACCCCCTCGAGATCGACGATGAACGAACGGTTGCCGTCGTCGACGAGCGTGAGGATCTTTTCTCGAACGGTCGGAGTCTGTTCCCGGGTAAAGGGGCCCGACAGGATGAACCAGAGGTCGCCGCCGCGCCCTTCGATGGTGATGTCGAGAGTTTCAGATCGCATCGGTCAATTCTTCCCCGGCTGTTTTTTTTATCGACCCACAGCATAGTTTCCCGGTGACGGTATAACAGGAACTCGGATCGAGCGCGACGGCCGACGTCAGCACGATCCGCACTCCTTCGGGCGAGCCGGCGGGGGCGTCGGCGGGAAGGCACCAGAACGTGAGGGGCTTCTGCGCCTGCAGCTGCAGACGGATTCCGCCGCAGCGGTCCGCGATGCTCCAGGCGGTGAGCGCCGGAAGCCGCAGCGTCCGCCTCCCGATATGATCATAACTGCTTTTTCCGGCCAGCAGACAAGCCGATCCGTCGGCGACGCCCGGAAGGAAAAAATGGAATTCGGTTGAAAAAGTAAACCGGTACGCCATGAGTGAGGGATTGCTGAACTGATAAATAAAAATCAGCTCGGCGCTCTCGCGTTCGAGTCCGAATACCTTTTCGAGGTGCAGCGGACAGGGTTTGTCGCCGACGGAAAACGATCCGGCGCGTACGAGACTGACCGTGATGCCGGTCGCCGTTTTCCTGATTTTATGGTCGAAATCGGCCGATTGAAAATCGGCGGTGTCTCCGGTGAGCCATCCGTCGCTTTCCGGTTCATTGCCGATGTCGGGAAGGATGCGGTCCAGAAACCATGTACGGGAGGCGCCGGGAACGATGATGTCCGGCTGAGGGCGCCGGGAGGGGTTGTAGACACCGCACAAATTGATAAGACGCCGCCGGAAATCAAAACCGATGATCTGTCCGCCGTTATGGGGGTCGATAAAGGTTTTCACACTGTTGTTCGACAGGATAATGATTTTACCGCCGTTGCGGAGGAAATCGGTGATTCTCACGCGACCCCCATTGCTTTTCTTTTGCGCATGGATTTCCCGGTCGATCGCAATGAGGCGGGCGTAGGAGGCACGGCGGTCGGCGGCGATCTCGAATCCGGCGTCTCTGCCGGGAAGGAAACGGTTGATATCCTGGACGAAAAAGAGATCGCGGAGCAGGGCGTCGGCCGAACGTTTTCCCTCGGGCGTGCCGAGACGGTCGTAGATATCGAGCAGTTTACGCTGTAGAAAACCGATCTGATCGAACGAGAACAGGTAATTGAGAAAATGCAGATCGACGCTCCCGCGCCTTCCGATCTGAAGGCTTGTGGGAATGTATTGCAGCCCCAGCGGACCAGTGGAGTTGAGGAAATCGCTGAAACAGACCGGTTGATAAGTGAGCAGATGCTTATCGATCTCCCGGACGGTGGACTGGAGGTAATTGAGCGCGTCGTCCGTCTTTTCGGCGCAGAGCGGCAGGAGATAGTGCAGCACGATGAACGGCTCGGAAACGGCCTCACTGCCGTTTTCGAAGGTCAACCGGAGCCAGTCGATAAAATCGGCCGGAGGATTTGCATGGTTGAGGACATGGGTGCCGATCAGACCGATGGAACTGCCGGTATGTTCCGCAACCCAGTACCCGCAGGCGGTTTTCGTATCGTCGGAAAAGAGCTCGTTCGACAGCAGCGTGTAGCGTAAACCCATGGCCCGAAGTTCGGCGATGAGCGACGGTTCCCAGTTTGAAAACGGCGGAAGAAACCCGCGGGAGGGCTTCCCGGTGAGCTCTTCGAAGATCCGGAGACCGAAGCGGACGTTTTGAATAGTCAATTCCGGGGGAGAAAGGCTTAGAAACGGTTCGGTATACCCGGTGCATACCAGTTCGACGAAGTTTTTTTTACAGCAATCGCGCAGCCGTGCGAGCAGGAGCGGATCGGCGGACTCCAGCAGGTAGCCGGGGATCACCAGATTGAACCGCACCTGGGGGAACGATTGCAGCATGGCAAAGAGCGCCTCGAAAAAACGGCCGAGCGATTCCTTGAGCGCGGCTCGCGGAAGGAGGCCGTTTTTGAACGGATGCAGCAGCAGTGCCAGTGCGTTTCTTCTCATAGCTCAGTTCAATTTACCACTATGTCACCGCATGGTTCAATGACGATATTTTCCGCGGAAACCGTGCCTCCCATTTTCTTGAACCGACCGGCTTGTTCTATGTATATTTTGCTGCTTTATAATTTTTTCCTCGAGTGCGTCGTCGGGAATAACGGCGAGGCGCCCGATCGAATGAAGGAAGCAGGAACAGCGGAATCAAACAACTTTTTTCAACCTATTCGGCGGAGGTCAACCCTATGAAATATGTCTATTTTTTCGGAGGCGGCACGGCGGACGGCAACGAGTCGATGAAAACCCTTTTGGGCGGCAAAGGCGCCAATCTTGCCGAGATGGCCGG
>JAFGNB010000138.1 GCA_016927235.1 Chitinispirillaceae bacterium | reverse complement strand
GCCCTGGTCAATGTTTTCATGTATATCGACAGCAGTGCTACGATATCCAAAAAAATTGAACGGGACTCACTGCATCTGCTTGTCGGCATGCCTGAATCGTGGGACGTGGTCGAGGCGCAATTCGTGGTGGTTCGCGACCTGGGAAATCAGCAGATGCTGGCTCTGGAGAGCGGCGGGCTCGATGAGCAAACGGTTGCCGCACTGCTGCAGCAGTACAAATCTCAGGCGATTGACCTGCCGACGGATGCTTCCCTGCCCTCGGCAATCAACGGGAAGACGATTAAGGCTCACGATCAATCCAATGAGGAGGATGTGCCGGTCGATGTCGACGATGTGGAGGTCTGGCAAGGATTCGGCGCTCCGGCCGATATCGTACTGGAGAAGGGCGACGAACCCGATACCGTCATTTCCCTCGATTCGGCGGTAGCTATTTTCGAAGGATTCGACGCCATCTCCGACTCGGATTTGGTGGAAATCGAAGAATTGAAAAATAACTCTCTGTTCGACCTCAACGATTCCATCGGAATCTGCATTGTACCGGTGGCAATATTTCTAAAGATTCAAACCGGCGACCAGGAGGGCAACGATACGCTCTATTATTTTACAAAAACCGGCAAGATGAATCAGGCACCTTCCACCATCATAACTATATTGGCGCCTGAAATGGCGGATATCGAAACGGGCGACATGGTGTATGCGCCGGTAACGGTGACGAGCGGCGCACGGGTCAAGGGTGATCGCGCCCGCTTTGCTCACCCGGCGGCAAAGGTCATCGCCGACCGTACAACAGGAACCGTACGGATCGACCTGGGAGCAGGGAACCGGCATCCCGTGTCAATCGATATTCATGCGATTCAGGGCACCCTGGTCAGGAGCCTGACGCCTGCCGTTGCTGCCGGCTCGATTCTATGGGACGGCGCCGATGCGCAGGGAAACAGAGTGCGCTCCGGTTCCTATCTCGTTCGGATTACCGATAGTAAAGGCAGTGTAGCGCACAACGTGCAGCTGATCCGTTAGGGCTGTCAGGCTGCCTGGAGGTTATAAATGCGGCGGCGGATGCGGGAAGACTCCGGCGGTCAGCAGGAAAAATCGCAATCAAGCGAAGGATATGACCTTTCAGATGAACGCCGTCTTCACGATTTGACGTTGGAAATCAGCTATTGATGCGCGTTGCGTCGCAATGCGTCCTTCACCTTTCCCTTCCCACCACATTCTTCCCTAAATTCACCGAATTCATTAATTTCCGTTCGCTTCAGAGAACATAAAATAGGTTCGCTCGCCGGAAAGTCCGAACATGGGATGTATTTTCCCTATATAATTTATAGTGGTGCATCGTTTTTTTCGAAATTGAACAGTATCTCTGAGTGTTAACATGATCAACGTTTTCGAATATCAAAATTACAGAACCTATCTGAAGGATTATTATCAATATCAGAAAGCCACTAAAAAAAACTTTTCATACCGTTATTTCTCAGAGAAGGCCGGGGTCAACACACCATCGTTTCTTTATTATGTCATTGAAAATAAAAGAAATCTGACTGAGAGCAGCGTGCTTAAAATCTCTCAGGCGATCGGTCACTCGCGGGAAGAGGCGGACTATTTTGAAAATCTCGTTTTTTTCAATCAGGCGAAAACGATTAATGAAAAAAACCATTATTATAGTAAATTGATTGAAATACGCCGTCCTCTCGATGTGCAGACCATAGAACCCGACCGGTACGAATACTACTCCAAATGGTATCACAGTGTTATCAGGGAGGTGGCAACATTTTATCATTTCAAGGATGATTACTCAAAGCTGGGATCGTTTCTCGTTCCCCCTATTACCGGCCACGAAGTAAAAGAGTCGTTACGTCTGTTGGAGCGCCTGGGTTTTCTTGAACGGGATGAGCAGGGGCTTTATCACCAGACAAACAATCTGGTGTTGGGGCGTCCCTCCCCGCTTCAGGCATTTCAAATAGAGCGTTTCCAACTGGAAATGCTTCGTTTGGCGATAAAGTCCTATGACGGCATTCCGATTGACCGTAGAATGTCGACATCGACGACACTGTCGGTATCCGTTAAAACCGTAGAACTTTTCAAATTGCGGATCAGGGAATTACAACGCGATCTGATGGAGATTGCGCGTATGGACGATGCGGAGGAACAGGCGATCCAGGTTACCGTAAACCTTTTTCCAGTAAGCCGTTGTACACATGAAAAACAGTAACGGATTATTTGCAGCGCTTGCCGCAGCGTCACTGTTCGGTGCCCTGCGGTGTTCCGCTCCGGTCCAGGTCGTCGATGGAGGCGCGTCGGGAACGGATGTCGGAATATGCATGGTGTATGGAGAGGTGATCGATTCGCTCAGCAGACCGGTTGCGGAGAGTACGGTACGGCTCCGTCCTTTTGATTATATCGCCGGACGCGATACCGATTCAGTCGTTAAACGCGACGTTTCTACCGGCGCCGACGGCCGGTTCGCGCTGGAAAACGTTCCGGAAGGCCGTTATATCGTTGAATGCATCTACGCCGATTCGTTCGGAGAAGCGACTGAATGCGTCATCGACTCCATCGATACGATAGCCTTTTTGCCTCCGGCTGTTCTGCGGCCTATTGCCTTGATAGTCGGCAACACCGCAGGGGAGAAACCGCTTGGGGAGGGGGACCATTCGGTACAGGTCGTCGGATTGGAACGCAGCACACCCATCGACAGTTCGGGCAATTTCAGGCTGCTTGCGCCGGCAGGGTGGCGCAGATTGAACCTCCACGGTATTGATCCCGACCGTCCCGATATCGAGACGTTGATATACCTCAAACCCGGTTCGAATGAATTGGAAAAGCAGCCTCATCGTGCCCCGCCAATGTGCGACAATCTGGACTGCGAACTGGCGGTGGTGCGGGAACTACTCGATTCAAATGACATTCAATCAATACCGCCGGAATCGTTGGTGACGATCGAGGAAAACCGTGTGGTCGAACTGCGGATCAGGGGACTGGGAATGCGGGTGCTGCCGGAGTCCGTCTGCCGGATCGTACGTTTACGTGTGCTCGATATCGGCGCCAATTCCCTGCGTGAACTTCCGTGGAGCCTCGACCGTCTCCGCAGGTTGGCGGAGCTTGTCGCCGACAGCAACGCACTCCGGGAGGTGCCCGCTTCGATCGGAATGATCGATTCGCTGCGCCGGCTCGATCTTTCCTTCAATCAATTACTGTCGCTGCCCGAACCCATTACCTATCTGTCGCTCACCTCGCTGAACCTTACGGGAAACATGCTCTGCAATCTCGGAGAATTCACCCGGAAATGGATCGACACCTACGACCCGGATTGGAAGGAGGGACAGAATTGCCGGTAACGCGCTCGGGTATCTTCGCCGTCACCGGTCCCAAACGGCTCCGGAAAAACCACTGTTTTCGATGCGATCTGCCTCGCCCTGTACAGCGACATGAGGATAAACAAGCATATAATAGTAATTAATCGGTTAACCTTGATATCCATAAATAATTTCATTTTATTATCCTTGAAAAACATAAATTTATTAATATATATTAATAAATGACAGCTTATTTTTCAGGATATTCCTCCCGTGAAACGACTCTGTGAAACGTTTCTTGATGAATGGAAGCATGATACCGGGCGGCAGGTCCTTCTGATCCGCGGAGCGCGGCAGGTAGGCAAGACATTCGCCGTCAGATCGCATGCAAGCTCATATGAGCATTTCATCGAGGTCAATTTCGAGCAATCGCGGCAGGTCAGGTCTTTTTTTTCAGGGGACCTCGACATCACTACCATCTGCCGAAACCTCGCTGCATTTTATAAAAAACCGGTGATCGACGGAAAAACGCTTCTGTTCTTTGATGAAATTCAGGCATGTCCGGATGCGCTGCAATCGTTGCGGTTTTTTTACGAAGAGCGACCGGGTCTCCACCTTATCGCCGCGGGGTCGCTGCTCGAATTCGCTTTACAGAACATAACCTCGTTCGGCGTCGGGCGCATCCGGTCGCTGTATCTGTATCCGCTGAGCTTCAGGGAATTCCTCATGGCATTGGAGGAAGACGAACTCTGGGACCTGATCGTGGAAGCGGCGCACTCCGCAAGGCCGGTCGATGCGGTATTTCATGATCGCCTGCTTGACTACCTGAGGGTGTTTCAGCTTATCGGCGGCATGCCTGCGGTAGTCGATCGCTATCGCGCCACCAACGATCTGGCCGTGTGTCAGAATATGCTTGATGATTTACTGCGGACCTTAAGGGACGATTTCGCAAAATACGCCGCACGGTTACCCGTCGCGAAACTCTCCGACGTGTTTTATTCGGTTGCTTACCAGGCCGGGGGAAAATTCATGTATGCCCGGGCTGCGCAGGACACGTCGATCGTATCGTATAAAACCGCTCTGGAACTGCTGGTGCAGGCGGGACTCGTCTACAAGATCCATCACACTTCGGCGCGCGGCATCCCCCTTGGCGCCCAGATCGATGAGAGAAAATTCAAGGCAATCCTTCTTGATACCGGAATACACCAGCGGCTCCTGGGCCTGGAGCTGGGTGAATACCTCTCACAAAACCGGACTGCCATGATTAATGACGGTCATCTTGCCGAGGCTTTTGCCGGAATCGCAATGATTGCCGGAATGTCGCCCCGGACATCCGCTTCACTGTACTATTGGCATCGGGAGGCGAAAGCAAGCAATGCTGAAATCGATTACGTCATTTCGCGGGGCAGTTCCATTATCCCCGTCGAGGTAAAGTCACAGTCCCGCGGTTCCATGAAAAGCATGCACCTGTTCCTTGCCGAAGGCCGTGCGCGCGGGGGAATAAGATTATCCCATGAAAATTTCAGCGCATGCGGTGAAATTATTGTCATTCCCCTGTACGCGGCGGAGCTGATACCGTCGCTCAGTCCCGATCCTGCACCGTAAGGTGCAACATTTTTCTTCGCACCGCGGCAAACCACTCTTTCAGCCCCTGATTACCGCCTATCCTCCACCACCGGGCGTCTGTCGCTATCGGAGGCATTGTACCGCAACTGGAACCGTAGGTGCAAAGATAATTATTTTTACTGCCGGCATTTTCGTTTTTTAACCCCGGGTTCCGCTGTCGCCCGAGATTCGGATAGAAATGAATTCCGGCAAATGAAGCTACGACCATGGATCGTCTCACCGGTAAAAGGACCCGGAGGAGCCGCGGAACTGATTGCCATCGCCGCTCCACTGGTCGTTTCCTATGCCTGTGAGACGGTGATGATGTTCACCGATCGTCTCTTTATGTCGCGTGTGAGCGGCGCCCATATGGCCGCCACCATGGGCGGCGGATTGACGAGTTTCACCTTTACCACGTTTTTCATGGGTATACTCGGGTACGCCACAGCCATGGTTGCGCAGAATCTCGGGGCAAAGCGTAAAGCGGTTTGTCCGGTAGTGACTACGCAGGCGCTCATTGTTGCGCTCGTCGCGTATCCGCTGATGGTCGTCTCGATTCCGCTCGGTTACCGGATTTTCGACATTGCCGGAATCAATGCCCTGCAGGTAAAACCGCAACGGACCTATTTCACGATTATGATGCTCGGAAGCATCATTCCTTTATTGAGAACCGCCCTCGGCAATTTTTTCAGCGGTATCGGCCGCACGCGCATCATCATGATCGCCGCCTCCATCACGATGATGTGCAATGTCGGCCTGAACTACGTTTTGATATTCGGGAAGATGGGGCTTCCGGCGCTCGGCATCCGGGGAGCGGCAATCGGAACGCTGATTGCGGGAACGCTTGGGCTGGTGATCGAGGCTGCCGCTTATGTACAAACGGCGATCATGCGGGAGTTCGATACGGTACGAAGTTTTCATTTTGATAAAAAGCTGATGGGAGAATTGTTGCACCTGGGGTACCCGGCGGGGCTGGAGATGCTGCTCAACCTCGTTGCATTTACAACGCTCGTTACCACGTTCCATTCATGCGGACCGGCGGTTGCAGCCGCCATAACCATCACCTTCAGCTGGGACATGGTTTCGTTCGTTCCGATGATCGGCCTGCATATCGCGGTAACCAGCCTTACCGGGCGGTATTTCGGGGCATGGGAGTTGCCGACGGTCTACCGGTCGGCATGGTCGGGCATGAAACTCTCCGCCCTCTACAGTTGTCTGCTGATGATCGTGTATCTGTTCTTTCCCGGACCGCTGGTCAATCTCTTTCTTCCCGAAACCGGTACCGACCTGTCGAATGTCAGGGAAACGGCGCTCTTTATGGTAAGACTTATCAGTTTTTACCTTTTCTGCGACGGCGCGCTGCAGGTGTTCGGGGGTGCACTGCGAGGCGTAGGGGATACCTTCTGGGTTATGGCCGCCTCGGTGACCATGCACTGGACATTTACGCTCCTCGCCATTATCATGCTGAAAGCGCTTCATTTCGACGCAAAAACCACCTGGGTTGCGGTCATCATTGTGT
Organism: Chitinispirillaceae bacterium; assembly: GCA_016927235.1. Lineage (GTDB taxonomy): Bacteria > Fibrobacterota > Chitinivibrionia > Chitinivibrionales > Chitinispirillaceae > JAFGNB01. Next base: position 29,392 of record JAFGNB010000138.1, on the reverse strand, counting down.
TCTTTTTCTATGGGCCGATTTTTCTCCTGCGATTCCGCTCGGGAAGGTGGGAAAAACGCAGATTGAAAAACGGCGTTAAAAATCCGCGCTGAATTTAAGCATCCAGTACCAGTGGTTTTTCTTTACAAAAGCCTCTTCCGGATCCACCTCTCTCATGGAAAGCCCCCGGGTAATGTTGAGAGGTCCCCTGCCGCCTGCGCCGTGATGGCAACATGGTCAAAAAGTGTCTTTTTCACATATATTGACCACTTCCAGTTGAGAGCGATTTTCCTCCCGGGTTGATCAATCCGCTCTATGATTTCTGCCTTCCCCTCCTGCATAATTCAGGGTGATTTTACCCTGATTGCATCATCCGTCGTTGAACCTTTCTTCAACGTTTTTTAACGGACCGTCATTATATCAGGCATGCTGTTGGAGTATATTGCCATTAATAAGATGGTTTAAAATCATTTTAATAATGGGGTGCTCTATGTATCGCATAGGGGTAAAAAATTGGTATCTCTCCTTCATGGCAGGACTCTATTTGATAGTACCGGTTACGGCGTCGGAGGAATCCATTGTCATGCCGGAAAACGACAATCTGAGAGCCCAACCGGGTTACACTGATTACTCGACGATGCCTGCTCCGGCATCTTCCGGTTCATTCAATTTTACCGTGAAAAAGCGGCTGATCAACGGCCGTGAAAAAAATCGGGTTAACCTCGGCTACTGCGGCGACGGATTTGCGGCCGCCGACACGGATAAATTTTACAAATACGCCGACAGCAACATGGCCTACCGAAGGGGATTGACCTCGATTAAAAACAACGCCATGGTGGCAAGGCCGTTTCCTCGCTACGACAAATTCTTCAACTGGTATTTCATCAACCTCATCAGTCCGAAGTCGGGAATTCCCGGACCGCTTGGAGGTGCGACAAGCGGCAGGCTTGGAACGATTCAAGACTATAAAGGGTGGTCCCTGTTTTCCCAAGCGACAAAACAGTTCGGTATCGATACCATCCACTGGCACAGCGCTATTCTGAATATCAACGGATATTACAACTCAGGCGGTCCCATTGCGGTCTATGCCTACCCCAACTGGGGCGACATCGCGATGCATGAACAGGGGCACGGTTTTCATTATTTCGCCGATGAGTATGCCGGTTCCGGCAGTGATACAAGGGAGTACGGCGAGATCAACTCGACGGCGAAAATCGGTTCTGAAAAATGGTCGCACTGGGTAGGCTACAAGGATGTCGATCCCCGGACGCGAAGCGGTGGCGGTACTCCCACCGGCGATACGGTGGGGTATTACCTGGGCAGCAGGTATGTAAACAGCGGTCAGTACCGGCCTACCAGCAACAGTAAAATGAACATGACCGGCCAGGATAATCCGGTTTCGTACAATGCGATCTGCCGGGAAAAAATCATCCATGATATCTACGGGAACGTCAAGCCCATCGACACCATGCTGGCGAACGCGGATGCCGTCAGCGATCCCGACAGCGTGTGGGTGCAGGTGATCGATCCGGCGGTGCTCAAGGTGGACTGGTATGTCAACGATGCGCTGAAAAAACCAAACGGCGGGACATCGATTCTCCGCAATGAAATCGCCGCCGTTCCGGGTACCTATATTGTCAAGGCGCATGTGTACGACGAGATTATCCGGCACATGAACGGTGACAATAAAACGCCTGATACGCTTGATCTTGTCAGGAAAGACACGACGAAAATGGTGCGGGACGTTCAATGGACCGTGAATCTGGCCATCGTCGGTATAATTACTACCCTTGAAAAAACGGCGTTTTTACTGTCCGTCAGTAATACAACGGTGCTTTTTTCCCTTCCCCGGCCGGGCGCCGTCACCTTCGATCTGATAGACGTAAACGGCCGCCAGGTCAGGAGCGTGACAATACGGGGCGCTGCAGGAAGGAACAGCATCGATCTGCTCGGCGACGCAATAGGACGGCTCTCCGGAGGAATGTATCTTCTGAAAATGACCGCAGGAAAAATCACGCAGGTTGCACCGGTGATGATGCAAAGCCGATAGGTTGCCGATACATCGGCTCAACGCTTGCGGTCGGGCAGCCAGATTGGCCCGAACGGTGAAATCGTATACGCACGACGAGTATGATTGAAGAGTCGAAAGGACGTTGGATATCTTGAGGGGCGCATCCATAATCGATTTCGCGCCGAAAGCAGGAGCGTATGCGACGATCTGCCTTGGCGTTTTATGCCGCTTCGCGGCGGCGTCAACCAGGGGCCCGGCCGTACCTCTCCCACCCGCTCCCGTACGCTGTATTGCCGAATTTGAACCGATGGAGGGCCTGCTTATCGTATGGCCGCTTGGAATTCCCGCTGACCTTGTCAGGGAAACAGCAAAGGAATCGGTCGTTTTCTGCGTCACCAACAATGCTCCCGCGGCGGCGGAAGAGTTTTCGAATAACGGCATTTTCATGGAACATGTCCGGTTTATTCCTGCGACTCCCGATCCGGGTTCCTTTTTCACAAGGGATTTCGGCCCCCTCTGGGTTGCCGGCGGCAATGGTGCCATTGAGATCGTCGATCCGGACTATAACGTCGGCGAAAGGATCAATGGCGACCTGTTGCCGGTCCTGGTGGGGGAAGCGCTTGGAGTGGCGGTGTATCGAATGCCGCTCCTTTTTGCCGGCGGCAATTTCATGACGGACGGGTTCGGCAGTGCGGTATCGACGGACCTCGTGTACAAGGACAATTTCGAACTGACCGCCGCCGAAATAGCTGAGCGGTTTGCAATGTTTCTCGGCATCGACTCATACCTGGCCGTGCAACACCCCCTGTCGCCGGACTGGGAACCGGTTGAACATATCGACTGTTTCGCGAAATTTCTTGCGCCCGACAAGATAGCCGTACTCGAACTGCCCCCATCGCACCGGGACCATGCAGCCGTTGAGGCGGTCGCGGTGTATTTTGGTTCCATTGTTTCGGCGTACGGCAAGCCCTATCGCATATATCGCATCGCAAGTTCGGGCGCCTGGGGCGAAGCCTATCTGAATTGCACGATTCTGAACGACAAGGTTCTGGTGCCCATGGCCGGAACCGAAAATGACAGCGCGGCGCTCGATCCCGCCCGCGTCACGCGGTTGTCGGTAGTGACCTTCCGGGGACGGGTACTGCAAACGTGGAAGGCGGCGGGAGACCGGGTGTTGATTCGTTGGAGCGGCGGAGGGGCGGCATCGGGGTTGTACATGGTCCGGCTGACCGACGGCCGGTCCGTCAATGTGACGCGCCCGTTTGCGGCGTTACGGTAGTCGGGTGCGTCCGGACCACACGCAACAGTCAATCGATTCAGGCCACGATGAAAACAGGTTGAAAAACCATAAAAATGAAAGAAACGAACATGGCTGTCGCAGGAGAAGATTATTCTGAAAACATTGGCGTGAAGCGGGATTCAGGCCTGCCGCTGTCGCGCGATATTGAAGTTCCACCCAGGGTTTTATTATTTTATTTACTAATTCATTATATCTTATTTAGAAAGAGCGATATCTATAATGTTGAGGAAATGGTTAGTCGCTAAAGTCGTTTGCATCGGCCTGTCGATTGTATTTGTAAAAAACGTATGCCATGCCTTCGGTGAAAATATGGAGCTGCACTTCAGAGGTTTTGCTTCCATGGAAGTCGGGCAGTTCGTTTCTTTTAAATATTTATCGCGCAATTATGACCATTTATGGCTCCAGAAAAACCTTCTGGGGTTCGGCATGTCCGGTTCGGTGCACCCTCGATTACACCTTCATATTGGAATAGCGGCAAGCCTTTCATACAATACGTTTCCTGAACTGTTAACCAGAATGCCGAGTCAGAACACTACAACGCCAAATATCGATTTTTTCCTGGATAGCGCCTACATGACGATCAATGCCAGTCCGGATATTGACAAATCATTGCTTGCAATCGGCATCGGCCTTTTTCCCTATAAATACAATCCGGAGGTTCGAAACCTCGGTGAGTATATGTTTCGGACGGGGTGCTACCCCGCCTATATCAATACGAACGGCTTCGATCAAGCCAACGCCCAATTGGCGGGATTGCAGCTCAGCAACCGTCTCGCCGATATCTGGCATAACGATTTGCTTTTAACTTCAGAGCTTTACCTTAAACCGTTTAATGATTTTTCCCTCACGTATATTACCGATTTGCAAATTGCCGGAAAAGCGTTGGACATCGGAGCGGGAATACAATTGTTTCGCGTTTTTTCCGCGAACGACGAACTTACTTCACCAAGAATTTACCCGAACTCATCCAATCCGTCGCCCAGCTACTATTTCTCGAAAGATGACGAGCTGAAAACCGACACCTTATGGTACACCTATGCCGGCACCAAGATTATGGGAAGAATTTGTTTTGATCCCAAACCACTGCTTGGATGGGATATTTTAGGAAAAGAAGATTTCAAACTTTACGCGGAAGCGATAATTCTCGGTATAAAAAGTTATCCGGCCGATTCTACTCCAAATTTAAATTCGCAGAATAACAGTCATATCAATGACTATGGCTATGAAAAGGTGATCGAAAAATTACCTCTCCTGTTAGGTTTCAATGTTCCTACATTCAAACTGCTAGATGTGCTATCATTCGAAGTCGAGTACTTTGGGAAAAAATATGTAAATGCGGTCCCCATTCCCACGACAAGTACGTTTCAACCCTATTTCCCGATTCCCAACCAACCGTATACCGATGGATCGACGGATACGGCTTCATACACGAATGAAAAATATGAAAAAAACTATAAATGGAAATGGTCCTGTTATGTTAAACGTACACTATTAAATAAATTCACGATTACCGCCCAGGCGGCCAGAGATCATATCAGAACAACCTCTACGCTCTCTCCGAATATCGATAGAGAGGAAGCTCTGGTGAAGAATAACCATTGGTACTGGATGCTCAAGCTGGGTTGTCATTTTTAATTCTATTGTTGCACTTGTTTGAGCCATAATGAAAAATGAAGATAAACGAGATGGAAGTAATACACACTCATTCCAACCAAAAGGGAATAAGATTATGGAACAAAAGGTGAAAGGTAAAGGGTTAAACGTGCGTGGACGTATTGTGAAAACTGCCATTACTACGTTTGTGACTGCGGCTGTTTCTTCTTTTTACGTTTATGCCGATAATCAGATTGTGCCGAAAAATATCGGAACGTCAGACCCGCAACCAAACGTTTTTGAAGGTGTAATGTATCTCTATTGTACCGAAGACATGGTCGGAAATGGAAATCTCGACATCAGTGTGATTCACTGTTACTCTACGACTGATCTTTACCACTGGAAAGATGAAGGCGTCGCGTTGAGCGAGGCGAATATCCCTTGGTGCAGCAAAGCAAAGCGGCTTTGGGCGCCGCATTGCTGCTACTTCGGCGGTAAACATCACCTGTACTTCCCCGAAACCGATAGAAGCGGCCTGTTTCGTATGGGACATGCCACGGCGAATTCGCCAACCGGTCCCTTCACCGCCGATGCAAATTACATGGCCGGATGCACCGAGCGTGCATTAGACCCTTATGTCGCTTTCGATACGGGTGATGGAGGATCGGGTAAACGCTATCTGGTGTGGAATCAGGTTGATTTTACTCCCAACGATGTTTTCATCAGTGAGCTTAAAGATGACGGTACCGATGTGACCGGTCCTAAAATCAACTTGAAATCCGTTCTTGGCGCATCCCAAGGGACCTATAAAGAAGGCACGTGGTTATTAAAAAGAAATAATCTCTGGTATCTCATCTATGCCGATTGGGTACAAGGAAACGTCGGCAGGGAAGTATTCTCCTATTCGACCAATTCAAACATCATGGACCAGAAGTATGCCTTTAAAGGCCAGATTATGAAACAGAACGGAGGGTCGAGCGCGACAATGCATCCGGGTGTCTTTTTTTATAATAATCAATGGGTCATTTTTTGGCACAATGGTGGAGAAGACTTGGGCGGATCACTCACCACCGGTTTCAAAAGAGTAACATGCGCGGAAAATTTTGAATTTAATGCGGATGGATCCATTCCAACTATTGAAAAAACATGGCGGGGCATTGGTATTCCGGAGGCGTATGAGGATTCAATTCAAATCGACCGTCGATCGGCTATTAGCGGTGCATCAGTCACCATTGCAGGCGGCGGCGAACCTTCCGGCTGGATGGTTTCCAGCATAACTAATAATGGGTGGGTCCGGTATGATAAGGTGCATTTCGATAGCAATGGCCCGGCCGGAGTAAACGTACGTGTCGCCTCGAAAAGTAGCGGAGGTTCCATAGAATTTCATCTTGGCTCCAATACCGGAAAGCTGCTTGGAACCATCGATATCTCCAGCACCGGCAGCCTTACGACATGGCAGACATTGACCACCCGAAATTGGACTGTTTCAAAAGCCGATTCCGGAGTACAGAACATTGCCTGTGTATTTAAAACGACCGCCTCCAGCCAATTTAACGTTAACTGGGTAAAGTTTATCCCGCCGATCGTTTCCGTGTCTAAGAACAACTCGAATTGCGAGGGCATTCCCGGGTTGTCGTATAAGCGGCTCAATAAAAACATTTTCCACTTTGTCATAACAAAACTATCTCCGAAGCTGGCCATCGCCCTTTTCACCATGCGCGGGCGAAAGGTCGAAGGCATCGTTACACGGTATCTAACCCCGAATAGCGTGGAGGTATCGTTGAATCCCGCTACCGTTGCCCAGGGGTCCTATGTACTAGTTGCGAAGAGTGGCGATAAGACGGCACGGATACCGTTCATCTTTTAACGACTTTACGCTTTGGCTATAGAGATCATTACGGAACGATTCCCTCAAGAATCGTTCCTCTGCGTTTTACAATCCCTTCGGAAGTTTTCCATGAATTCTTTTTTTAAACACGGAATTCTTTGTTGCATCATTATTGCAATGTGCCAATGCGGCACCAGAGAACGCGCGAAGGTCCCGCTTGCCGAAATCGGCAGTGCAACGATATATCGGCAGGATGCAGAAGAATTTGCCGCTGCTGCCTTATGGGCCCCCTCCCACAAAAACGACTACGGAACTGCAAGCACCGATGTAATATCCGCGCTTATACGGACGGAGCTGCTTTGTCAATCGGTCCGCTGGAGCCGGGAATCGTTTTTTTTCCCGCATAGTAAAGAATGGCGCCTGAAAAAAAAATATTATATCTCTCAGCTCTTTGCCCATGATATCCTGCAGCGCAGTTGCGGATATTCCGATAAAGAGTTAAAGGATTTTTATTTACGCCACAGAGTAAAATTCAGCGAAAAAAAATATTCGACAATGGTTGCCCTTCCTTTCGATTCGATCAGGGAGCGCGTTGCTGACACGTTGTTTTTAAGCACCTTTACGCCCGATTCCGGGATGTTGGATTTTCGCCATCCAAAGCTGTTTGAAATGTTCAAAGAAACGGAATATCTTGCGTATTTCCGGGAAAAATATTATCGGGAAAAATTCGGGAAATCATTTACCCCCACACCGGAACAGGATTGGAAAAAGAAACATGCAAGGGAAATTTCCATCGTTCTTTCATGGCTTCCCCCACAACAGCGGGATGTTTTTTCCAAAGAACCGGATTTGTTCTATCCCAGGCTTTTGGAATGGAAGCTTTTCAATGAAAAAGCTCAATCCATCGGCTACGCCGCAGATCCTCATGTAACAAGAATCCTTAAATGGGCGGAAAAGATTGAATTATCCCGCAAAATTATTTCGGATCGGCTTACGCCGTCAATCAAAGCCATGATAATGATAGATACTGCAATGGCCTTGTATGGCTATTGGGATGTGTCTGTGCGCCCGGGCATTACGCCGGATTCCGCGAAGTTCAGTGAATTTTTGCATCGCTTATTCGCTCGTCAATTTTCCCTGAAGCTCGACAGCCTGATTTTTCAGCTTCGCTTGAAAAGAGGCGTGCATTTTTTCCAACCGGATTACTGGTCCGACGGACGTATACAGAATCCCTCGGCACTGCTCAGAAGCGCCGATTCATTGTACGAAAGCGGAAAAATCGAACAAGCCAGGGGCATCTATTCCCTCCTGACGGAGTATTATCCCTTTACCGCAGAAGGGAATAAGGCGTGGATTAAACGTGCCGCCATACAAGCGGAAGAGGGTGAAGAGGATTGCAGCAATGCGATTAAAATCTACCGTCGCATACTTGTAAACACGACGACGAGGGATGAACAATGCGATTTCATGTTTCGAATCGGCTTTATCTATGATAAATGCCTGCATTTGCCTGAAATGGCAAAAATTAATTATACTTGGCTACTGAAAAGCGGCATCCGCTGTACACAAGCGCAGGACGCGAAAATATTGATGCAGTATCTCGGCCAACCGTTTCCCGGTATCGAAAATATCCGCTCGGGGGCACGGAACCACTGCAGTCCCCGGCGCGCAGTAACAGTCGGTAATTGATAGGTCAGGGAGGTAGTAATGCGTTGCAGGGTCGTTTACCAAGATGCCGCATGGGCCGCCGGCGCCGGTGCCGTTGCCGGCGCAGGATCGGCGCTTCTTACCAGACTCGGCAATCCCATAGACGGCGGCATTTCCATCGCCTGTTTCTGCCGCGATATCGCCGGTTCCTTGGGACTGCACCAGATTGTTGAATTCAGCTATCTGCGTCCCGAGCTCGCCGCCATTGTACTGGCTGCGGGTGCTACGGCACTGGTTAAAAAGGACTTCAGTCCCACCGGGGGATCGTCGACGGTGGTGCGCTTTTTTCTCGGCATTCTGCTCTCTTTCGGCGTTTTCGCCTTTGTCGGCTGTCCCATGAGGACAGGCCTCAGACTTGCCGGAGGGGATCCGTCCGCCATAGCCGGACTTGCCGGACTGATCGCGGGCGTCGGCATCGGAACGGTCTTCCTCGTGAAGGGATTTACACTCGGTAAATCGGCGCCGACCACGAAAATCAACGGCACGGTATTTCATACGGTTTTCGTGATATTTTTCCTTTTCCTGCTGACGCAACCTGTTTTCATCACGCTTTCGAACCAACGGCATGCCCCGCTCATCGCTTCACTCGCCGCCGGCACCCTGATCGGAATCGCAGGCCAGAGGAGCAAGCTCTGCTTTATAGGCGGGTTCAGGAATTTTTTTCTTATCGGCGATATGACGTTGCTTACGGGATTCTTTTTTCTCGTGTTCTCAGCGCTGGCGACGAATATGGTGCTGGGCCAGGCCCATTTCGGCGTGCATATCATAGGATCCGCCGATGTTCTATGGAGTTTCCTGGCATTATGCCTGGTAGGAATGGCATCGACCTTTCTCGGCGGATGTCCGTTCCGTCAGCTCATAATGGCGTCGCAGGGAAACGGTGACAGCGCGATAACCGTCGCGGGAATAACCGCGGGTGCGGCGATCGCTTACAATTGCAACTTCGCGTTTACTGCAGGCTCACTCGACCTGAGTGGAAAAATAGCGGTGGTTGGCGGATGTGCGGCGCTTGTCATTATCGGATTTCTGAATCGGGAAAGATAACTATTACCGCTCTTCAGGGCCGCCGAAAATACGCCGGAAAAGAATGTCGTAATCGGGAAAAGCCATCGCCGCGCCCTGCGCCCAATCATTCACCTCCGCCAACAGGAGGCGCCCCCCACTCCGACGAGGGATCAACCTTTATTTCCGGGACGCTCCGTTTCCGGGGAATCGTCGCCTGAATCGCCTTCGGCGACCGGATGGCGTCGATCAATTTCCGTTCAGTATAGGGCACGGCCGCGATCGCCAGTTCAGGCACGTTGAAACAACGGATATACGATTGGTAAAAGCCGGGATCCTTCTGCGGAAGAACGAACGGCTTCGAGGTGAACCCGAGTGAATCGATGTGAGCGAAATAGAGGCGCGTGAAAATGCCGCTGTTGCGTTTTGACGAGAATACGATCCACCGACCGTTTTTCGACCATCCGTGCCACGATTCGGATTCGTCGCTCGAAACGTCCAGCCGCCGGTATGCGAGGGTTTCAAGATCGAGAAGGTACAGATCGCTGGTGCGTTGGGTGACCGGGTAGGGACCGTACGCATGCATGCAGAAGAGAATGAACCGCCCGTCGGGCGACACGCGCGGCTGGGTTATGGAGAGGCCGGCCGAGTCCGCCGAAAGGACGGTGTCGAGAGCGCCGATCGTGTTCGCAGCATCGTTCCATTGTGCGCGCAGCAGGCTGCACTTCAGTTCTTCGAAACGGTCGGGCGGCACCTCGTTGAAATCGGTCCACAGGACCGGGCCCCGGCAGAAGTAAAGAAACGTTCCGTCGGGCGACCATGCGGGCCAGCTCTGAATAAGCCCTTCATCACAGAGCTCCGGGATATCGATGATGGTTTCCTTTCCGACGTCGTAGACGAACAGTTCGGAGGAGAGGTCGTAGTCGTCGATGGGATTCTTTCCGGTCGAATGAAAGCACTGACGCACTCGGCTGGTCGAGAAAGCGATGTGGCTGCCGCCCGGCCGCCAGGCGGTATACCCGAGTTTCGCATTGATTTTTCTCAGGGCGCCGTCCCTCGCGATGATGGTTGCGCTTCCGTACGCATTGCTCCGGGTATGCAGCACGGTCTGCCGTGGATCGTTGCTCTCAGGCGTATGACAATTGACGCACCCCCAATAGAAATTCCTGGTCGAAAGCAGCGTCTTCTCCCTGAAAGACTCCAGGTGACGCTCGTGAATGCGCAGGTCGCTCGAATAGTTATAGAGAAAATGAAGGGAACGGTAGGTCATGTACGGATCGATCGGTTCCTTCGCAATCCGGTTTATGAGGGGGGTGTAACGACGCCACGGTTTTCCGCGCTCCCGGGAAAAAACGTCGATAGTGAGCCGTTCCCCGCGATTATTCACAAGTAAGCCGCGCCATTTTTTTTCCGGAATACGGATGTCGCCGTCCCGGCAGGCGATGATGATCGGCTTTCCATGCGCTGAAGAAATGCTCACCAGGAAACGGTCGCCGCTTTCGCTGATCCGGAAATTGAGCGGGGCGATGTTCGACGGCAGCGTGATTCCCGAATAATCGGGGGAAATGCGCGCCGCCCTGCCCTCGTCCCTCGCATCATGCGGGAGTAAACCGGTATGCGGACCGCAAAGAATCGCGAGTGCCAAGCAAAAAAGCGTGAATGCGCGCAGCGCTATCATCGCTTCTCTCCGTACGTTGATTCAAAAGAATAAAAGTAGTAATAGGTCGAACCGAAGAGAGGTCCGAGTTTTTTTGCCGCGGACGGATCGCCTTCAAGGGAAAAATACATCTGCATGAACCGGTCGAACCGCCGGAAGGTCGCCGGCGATATTCTGGCGATGTGCTCGGCCGCATCGGCGGGATTCCCGTCCTCTCTTGTAAGGTATACGCAGATCCCCTCCTCCCAGTGACGGGGAAGGGTTGTATACCCGAGAGAGGGCGCATTTCTTATTTCATCTATCAATTTTCCGGCCTTACCGGTCATCAGGTAATATGCCTGAAGGTAATCGAACGCCAGGCGGTTTTTCGGGTTTGCGCCGAGCAGGTGTCGCAGCAGCCCCTCTTCGTTGCAGGAAAGAAAATAGTAGTCGGTCGTATCCATGCATGAACGCAGATGCTCGATCCTCGGGTGGGCGGCAATTGCCGATGAATCGCCGAGAATAGCGAGAAGTTGCCGTGCCTCTTTCCGATAAAAAGGCATGGCGCTTAATTTTTTCAGGTAGACCGACGCTGCCTGCTGATTGTTTTTTGCCAGGTGAAGCAATGATCGCTCCCACATGAGAAACGGATAGGGGCCCATGCACTCCATGAGTTCGCCGATTGTTTTTTCGGCATAATTCACCAGGCCAAGCTCCATGAACAGCTTTGCCGCTGCCGCCCAGAGCGGGAAACCGTGATCGAGGAGGGATTGCCGTAAAAGAAGGGGCTCGGGCGAGAAGGTAGCCTGCGGAAAGGAAAACATCTTTTCCCCCAGCAAGCCGGTTTCCGCCAGGCATCGGTCGCGGGCATGAATCAGGTATCGTTGAAGCGGACCGGATTTTTCGGGAAAATTCCTGAACTGGGTTGAGAAGTCATCGTCGAGAACCTCGTCCCATTGTTTATTCTGTAAATGATGCACGGTCCGCGCCATTGCACGGACATCGCGCAGGACCGGATTGAGCCGCGCCGACGTCACGACAATGGCCGTCAGGAGGGTGACAAGGAAAAATTCCGTCGTCAGCCGGGTCAAAGGAGCGTTCCGCCTTGCGCGCAAAGCACCGAAAATGCTTCCGGGACGAAGATGCCCCAGAAGGATGATCAGCGGAAACCAGGCGATAAGAATGACCGGGGGCCAGGGTCGGGCGAAGAAAGTTTCCGCCCGCACGGCGTCACCCAATACGAGGAAACGGCCTTCAATCAGGAAAAACAGTCCTGCGTTACACCCCGCCGCGATAAGAAGCGGCAGGCGGTGCCGCCGTATGAAAAGCGCATCAAGTAGAACGATCGCCAGTAAGAGGAGCGAAGCCCACTGTAAGAGATACCAGCTTGTCCAGGAAATCACGATCAGTGTCGCGGCCTGCCGCAGATTTCCGCTTCCCGACAGCCGCCGGAATAAAATAATGAACGCCAGTGCCCCGGTAATCGGCACGACATACGCCAGCGCATCGAGCTCGTAAAGATGAGCGATGTAAAGCACGACGAGCGCCGGCACGGCCGGGACGATTGAAGGCATGTCGCCGCCGTCCCGCCGGACAACAAGAAGAAAGAGATAAAAAAGAAGCCCCGCGAGACCGGTGATCACGAATGCCCCGATGACGGAATAGTTGCATGAATAAATCACCAGGGTGACTATAAGCTTCGTAAGTCCGCCCGGAGCTGAAAACAGATCCCGAAAATAGCGAGGAGAGCATTCGAGAATATACCCGTCGCCGCTGTAGCGGGAAGGTTCATGCACGACCGTTGCATTGCGCTCTTTCTCGTGCAGATACCGGATGAAGGACGGAAGATTGAATCCGTTGCTGGAATAGATCATGGCGGGATCGATGTATGCCAGCACATATATGAAATAAAAGACGAAGAGGACCGCCGGGATGCCGTAGCGGCCGACTTTTTCGGCATGCGACTTCACGCCAGCGGGGAGGGAGGAAACGTTGTCTGTTGATTTACGCACACAATACTTTCGCTTCGGGAAATCATCGTTACTTCAGCAGCAATCGTTTCGACCATCGCACCCCGCCGCGTCCGGTAACGGTGATAATATACGTTCCCGCGGGCATGTCGTCGGGCGCGTCGATCAATCCGCTTTTCCCGACGCAACCCGCGGAGAAGCACCGTTTCCCCCGCATATCGACCATCGAAACAACGGCGCCGGCAGGCGCCGGCACCTGCAGTGGGAATCCCCGTTTCGGAAAACGGATCGTCATAGTCCGCGGCGTCGATAACCGGCCGGCGCCGGACGCGGTTGCGGTAAGGTCCGTCGCGACACCGACATACGTTGTCGCGGGCGACCCCGCGGTACCGGGGGCGATGGCGACGCCGGTGTGCGGAGATTTCGTCTGACGAAGCGTACCGGACGTGTAATCCATTAACGAAAGGGAATCAACGGCGCCGCTGCCTCCCTTTGAGTTGACTATAAGGAAATAGACGGCGGCGGTACTGCCGGCGATCGAATCAAGGAGATCGGAAACATCCAGTCCGATTTCAATGGAGGGCGAAGCGCCCCTGCCGCACATCGGATAGGCGCCGCCGGCGTACGTGAATAGCCGTTCGAACTTCCTGGTTTTCGTCGGAGCGGTTGCCGTTTGACCCGGGGCGACGCCCACTGAAAGAGCGATGTTCCTGCGCGCGGCGTGAGTCAGTGCTATTTTCAGCGCCATGCGGGGAGAGTAATTCTTCTTAATCGTCACGTAATAGACACGGCCGTTGTTCGTCAATCCGCCGTTTGGAGGAGTGACGACCAGGGACCGGTAGGGCGCCCAGGCGAGTCCGGCGTTTCCGTCCATCCATCCGGAGCCCCAGGTATTTGCGGCCCTGTAGGCTCCTATTTCCCAGTCCGCCAGACCGACCTTGTTGTCTTTTGTTCCGATAACGCCGGCGTCATTGCCTATGTCACTATTATTCGTGTAGCTGCCGTCCCTGTTGAAATCATACCTGACGCTGTCGTTATACCCGACGATCGCCATGGCGTGCTGAGAGGAGAGGTTGGAGCCCCACAATTTGATAAACTTTTTTCCCGCCTCAGGAGTTCCGGCCGGCACCGTCGTCGCCTGGATGCTGTAAATATTCGCGGTAAACACTAAAATACCTCCGCCGGCAGATCCGTTGCCGTGGTCTGTCAACCACTGCTTCATTCGCCTCAAACCATTCGTATCCTGAATCGCGAAGGAGTCGATCTGGTCCACCCGGCACTGCATGGCCCGGTAATAGTTGTCGTAGCCGTCGGGCCACTTGGTGTAGGTGAGGGAATTGCTTTCCATTGAGGTTATATTCAAAATGGATTCCAGCGAACCTGAAGCGTTGCCGGTAAAATCGGCGGTGCTGACAATGCCGTTTTCCTGCGCTATTTTCCACGCACCAATAAACATGGCATACGTTCCGCTGTCCCTGCTGCCGCCGTTAAGTATGTCGTAGGTATAAATCCAGTGAAAATGATTTTTGACGGTTTTGGCCGATACATTTCTGGAATAGTTGGCTTCGAAGTTAAAAATATATCCGATGCCGGTTGCATTGCCGCACCCCATGGTGTTGTCTTCATCGACAATCGGAGGAAACCAGGAAGCGGTGGTATTGTCGACTGACGGCGGAAGCGTTCCGTTCATTGTTATGGGAATGTGCGTTTGGGAATGCCCGAAGAAAAAAAACAGTGCAATCAAAACCCATGCCCGGGCGGTTCGCTTCATGGAATACCACTCCTTTTTAACGTAACAATAATTTGCAGAACCATTTCCATTCATAAGAGGATTTTTTCATTCAAAACATCGCGGCTTTGAAACCGAAGGCGGCAATCCATTCATTGCCGATGTTTTTCCACTCCGGCGCGTCCCATTTTCCAACCGGGTCTTTCCGGTCGTGGATCGGAAGCCCGACACCGAAAAACAGCGGAAACCGCTCCCTCGAAAATTCCACCCCGTAGGAGAGAACCGCCTCCCATGCCCGATGGTCCGGGTCCGGCATCGGATTGTATTCAGTGGGAACATGCGAATGAATCCACCGGACCCCCAGAGGCGCCAGGAAAAAGAGCTGGAAGGATTGGGTCAGTCTCGGCACTCCCCGATACGCGTATATGGCGTCGAGACTTATCGAAGGGGGATAGTAGTCTCCCCGGTCGCTTTCGCCGTAGTGCTTGAGTATATGCTTATAATAAAACCGCTCCCTGTTCTCGGTGACGTTTTTATATGCCTTGTAATCGGTTTCAAGGTATCTGTTTTTCTTATCGAACCGGAACATGAAGGGATAATTGAGGAACCCGTCGAACACATACATGCCATTTTCAACATCAAAGGAATAGAAGAGCCCGAGGGTCGCCGAGTAAACGCCCTGCCCCATTTGCATCTTCTGCGGCAGAATGTTTTTCGATACATCGGTACCGTGTGCGGCGTCCCACTCGCCCGTGGGAAAGGTCAGCGCCGTCTGCCAGATGAATTGCCCTTCGCTTCCGAAGCTATGCATGACATCGAGCGTCAGGTCCCCTTTTCCGCCGTTAAGCTCGGTTTGCTGAGGCATATTCGTCTGGTACTGGACCCTTGCCTCCTTGAAACCGACAAGCATGGATATCCCGAGTTCGGTGGTATATACCGGATTGAAAGCAACGCGCGGTACTGCGGTCATATAAACGAACTCCCGTCCGAAATTCAGTTTCGGAAGCATTTCAATGTGTACCCTTCCTCCGGCTGCGCCTTCACCGATCCATTTGATACCACTCGATCCGCCGCCCGATCCGCCGGCACCGCAGCCGCCTACGCATTGCCACGGTGTGAGAAGCCCGCCGTAATCCGCCACTCCCTTAGAAAAACGCTTCCCCGTGATAACCAATGCATACAGGCAAATAATCGCCACAACCGCACCAACCGTACCAACCGCCGAAATCCCACTCATTCTGAAGCGATATTCCATCGCTCATCGCCCCCGCGTCCATTTGTTTTTTATTTCAAATGCAATAAATAAGCATATTTATAAGCAGTGCATAAAAAATAGCCGTCGCGTGAAAGTCCGCCTTTGAACGGTAAATGTATCAACGTATAAGGTGTATATCCCTCATCGGGCGACAGCGTGCCGAGAAAGCCGGGGACATCCCGCCACGTGCCCTTGAGCCTCTGGATCAGTGTCGCACCGGCGCTGCCCGACTGTTCTATTAACGGATCGGTATAGTCATATTCCGAAAAATAGGGTCCTTCGGTGACGGTATAAACAATGTAGGAGCGTTCGTTGTCAATCGGGTCCACCCACCAATGCGGGTCCGATGCCTTGTCGGCTATCAAAATGGGTTGTGCATCCGGGGCGAGCCTCTGAATAAAGGACCGATAGTAGGCGCCCTGCGCGGAATTGGGAAAACAGTGATAGGCCACCCATCCGCCGTCGGGGGAAATGAGCGGGCTGTGGCAGTACCAGCTTTCCAGCCCTTCCGGTTTGCGAAGAGGAACCGGTACCGGATCTTCCGAAACGGAGTAATCCACATAAAAGAGCGTGCCGCTCCGTTGCAGCAGGGTATAAATGAATTTGAACCGATCGGTCCCGAAAAACTGCCGCACCTGCTCTTTTCGTACAAAACCACCGGAATCGAACACGGGTTCGTCAACCGTGCCCCCCCATACGGCAGAATCCGGCAGCCAGAAATGGGGAGTGCTGAATTCCTCGAGTTTTTTGTCGCAGAGGTGTAATGCCTGCTTGTCAGAAAGACGTACCGCGTAGCCGCTGTACGGTTGCGCGATCGTTCCGATGCAACAGGCGAGGTAATCCGGATGCGTCGACCATTCGGGGCACTGGAATTCACCGCTCCGGTTGAGTTCGGAGATCAGCAGGTACCAGCGGACGGTATTCGCCGTGTCGACGATCGTCAAACGGTCGTGTTCCCGTATGACGTTTGCCTCATAGCCGCCGAGACTGTCGGGGACCTTTACTGACACACGATCGAAACCGAGCCACAGCATGCAGGCCGAGTAGGTGCTGTTCGGGGAAATCGAGGGATTGCACGCCTGCTCGCCACTATTGACGGGATAAAGCCGGCCCGACCCGAACGAACCGGAATCGGCTTTCGTGACCCGTTCTTTTATGGGAGTCGGTTGCGGTTGCGGATTATAGGGAAATTGACAGCTGCTTATCAGGAAGAGGAGCATTGCGGCGCTCCCCGCCAACAAGGGACGTCTTCCTTTTTCTGTCATGAAATTCTCCCTCATCACCCCACGGCGTCAGGCGATATCCGTCCGTTCGGCTGCACGGGCGTCATTTACCGGGTAATGGTGATCGGCCCTGACACCTTCTGGACGACCTGTGTTCCGTAATCGGCCACCATTATGTTAATATTCGGCATTGCGGCTGTGTCATAATTGAATCGCGGGTCGTCGAGACTGAATGTCGTTTGAAGATACCTGATGAAGTCCCGCGAATTCGGCAGCAGTGTGGGATTCGGAAGAGAGACGGAGGTGGAATCATCGTTGATATCAGGAAATACCAATGCCGCAAGACGCGCCGTGAGATCCTGGTTCTGGGCATAGAAAACAGTAATTGAATCGGAGATCCGGAATACTTCTCCCTCTTCGGGGGCGGTAAGCATAAAGGGAATATTTCCCACCACATCAAACGAATCGGTTGCACACCCGGCATCGGAAAGGGGATCTTCTATTTTCAGCCGGCATTGCTTTACTCCAAAATAGGAAAAATGCACCATGTCGGTAAAAGGCACCCAGACGATGGAGGCTTTATTGGAGCTTTGGGGGGTTATCGAGGCCACCGGGATCCATGTCGTTCCCGAATCGAGCGTCCCCGTTACTTTGATTGATTTGATTTTTGCTGAATTGTAGTCGAACGACACTTTCACCGTGTCGGGTTTTTCAAAAGGATCGGGTGAAAGGTATGCGACATAAAAGGGGGCGAACTCCGAAACATTGCTGAACGCAGGAGCGTCATCCGGGCCGGTCCCGCCGTCGCCGCAGCCGGCAAGTGCAAATGCCGCGACGCTCACGCCTGCCAGAAACGGAAGCACTTCTCTCTTCATCATTTTTATCACACCTGCAACCACTATTGCCCCACACCATACGATACGATCTGACGCATGCCGGCAGCGGCTATTTCGACAAAATACATGCCCGGTGCGAGCCTCCGATCGCCGTTCAGCAGCCGAACCGAATTTTCTCCGGCAGTGCCGTCCGTTCGAATCGTATTGACCGCAACGCCGCTGCAAACGAAAAATGTGACGGATACGGCTGCCGGCCGCGGAAGAGAGTACACCAGGGTGCTGTTGAGTATCCTTGCTGAAAAAGGCCGCCTTTCGCGGCCGTCTATCGCAGTTTTAACAGACGTCATCTCGACGGTCCAGCGGGCGTCCTGAACCAGTTTCGAGGTGTCCTTGCGCACGATATCCAGCGTATCGGGATTTTTATTGTCGGAATACCTATGCCGGATGCATTCGTCATAAGCATGCGCCTTGACAATATACGTACCGGCATCGGCGGCGAGATCGGAACGATGAAGTGAGGTTCCGCCATCGGTTTTCTTGAGCACGTCGTTTACATACCAGTCAACATGTATCACGTGAGGATCGATCACTTTTATCCAAACGCTGTCGGGATCGGTCGCTTGTTTGGTCGTGTCCATGAGCGTATCGATCGGATGCACAATATTGTAAATGTCATGCACGATTTTTTCGCGGCAGACGATGTTGAAGGAAAAGGGAGGACGGTTCCTGCCGGCCGTTTCGTTCATCCTGCTGTCGAACGTGGGACGGTATTGCCCGGTGTTGGCATATCTGCTCCCCTGATAATACCCCACGGTGTCGGAAACTCCGGCGCTGCTCCAGAGTTTCGGATCGATGTCTTTGTATCCAATCCAGTGCCCCCATTTCGAGCCGTCGCAGGAATGGGTTGAATTGATCTCGCCGTATTCGTTATTATCCGTCTTGTTTCCCCCATACTCATCCGCCAGATGGGAAAAGGTGTGTCCCCCTTCATGCAGACAGATATCGCCGTATTGCGGGTAACAGAACACCGTCCATCCTATCCCTCTTCCCTTTCCATCGTCTACCCAACTTCCGGAGTTGGCGTATTTATTGGAATTGACGATAGCGGTTTTCCAGTTGAAGGTAATCCCCGTCTCCTTCTGGACCTGTGAGACAAGGGCATTGCCTTTGCGGTCGTCGATGTAGGCGACGCGGTCGCCGTCGAACGTGGCGCCGAGCGCGTTATTGACCCTGTTTCCGCTGGAACTCATCCCCGATTCCTGGCTGACCATGTCGATCCGGTAGAAATTGAAGAATTTTGCATACCGTGGAAATGGCCGCGCATAGAGGTATTCCGTATTTCTCCATTTGATCTGGCTGTCGACGTAGGCGGCCGCTTTGGGAAGTTCGGATGCCGTATATCCGTCGGAAGCATAGACCATGTTGACCCTGTTTTTCCATGGCCCGTTTTCCTGAACCTTTACAAAAGTATAGGTGAATGAGGATGTGGCCGCAGAGACGCTCTTCGTGAGTACATTCGGCCGCTGCGGGGAGTCGGGCGGGCCGGGCGGCCGCTCCCCGGAGAAGGAGCTCGCCGTGAGACAGAAAAGCGCGAGTGCCGAAACAACGCCGCCGAATGTGGTACGGCAGCCTGTCCGAGGTATGCCATCGGCCTCCGGAGTGCGTAAATACATTATTGCTTCGACCGGTTGTTTATCGATTGACATAAATACACCCGTAATCGCTCTCCCCGTCAGCGTGAGTATAAAACGCGTCCGATACCATCATTTTTCTTTCCCCGCGACACTCCTTTAAGCAAATAGACTCCCCGCGCCTTGAGACGGAAGGAGGAGCCGGACCTGATCGAGCCGATGGTCTTTCCGTCAATACCGATAATCGAAACCGTTTCGAACATGGCCGACTGCTGATACGGTACTCTAACCCACCCGTCAAAAGACGCATAGACGGGTATGGCGCGTTGAGCGACGGGCGGCGGCACCTCCCTTTTTTTTACCCCGACCCCCTCGTCGGGATTGCCGAGATTGTCATCGACGATCAAGGCTGCCCAGTCCTTGTCCGCATCCGCGGGCGGAGCGCCTATGGAAACTACGGCGGACCCCACAATGCGGGCGCCGGACTGCAATTTCCCCCCGCTCCTCGGGTTGTACCACCATACCCGCAACGTATCCTGGGTCGAGGAGGTGAGATCGATTGACGCCGTCCCGCCGTTGGGAAGGTACACGGCAAACGGCTGGTAGCCGTCGGAGGAGAGGCAGTATCCCTCAGCTTCCGAGAGTTGCCCGTCGCTGGGAGTCATGGAAGAAAGCTGGTTCGGCATAATCATCATATTTTCAAGCAGGTAGTCTCTGAAAAATGACAGGGCATACCGGTTATAGTCCCATAGTTTTTCATAGTGTTTAAAATTCTCACATGACAGGTCGGCATTCTCGCCGAAATAATAGGTGACGCCCGCGCCTCCGGCCATCAGGCAGCCCCACAACACGTTTTTGCGTATTGCATCCTGATCGGGGGATCCGGCAGTTCCGTCCGGCGGCACTCCGGTCGCCTTGGGAGTCTGACAATCGCTGGTGACGGTCCGCAGACGGACATCGTAATACCGAATCGAATCAAGCGCTTTCATAACGACATCATGCACCTCGGCAAAGTTGGACTGCAGGGAGATGCCCGTTATCCATGATGACGTGTCAAGAAGAAGCGGCATATACGCCTGCTCCACGCTGCCTTCAACGACCGGCAACAGTATCGGTCGGGAAGGATACCGGTGCGGATCAATCTCACGGATCAAATTCGCGCAGGCGACACGTTGCGCCGTAGTCTGGCCGTTTTCGTCGCCGAGATTCCAGATGACGCCGAGATTATGGGCAAAGCGGGAAATCAGTTCGCGGTAATAGAGTTTTCTCTGCGGCCCGCACTCTCCATCATCAAGAAGCTTTTCAGCCGCCGCGATCTGCGTGCGCAGTTCGACGGCGATCCCTTTGCTGTTGGCGTGATCGAACACTATCTGCCATTGATCAAGCTTGGAGCAGTCGAAACGCGTAAAGCTGTCCGGAGCTGTATATGGAAAAACGGAGGGATCGGTCCCCCCGAGCGTCAGGGTATTGAAGGAGAGCGTATTGATGCCCTTTGACGAAAGATAATTGATGGCTCCTATGATGCCTTTACCCTTCTGCGCGTCGCCCCAGGTCGTATCGCCGCTGTGCCAGTCGGCCGCATGATCGGCCCATGTTTTGGTAAAGGCGGATGCGGGAGTGTTGTCGAAATCCCCGCAATCAAGGAAATTCGACGGCGAGGAGGCTCCGAACTTGAGGAATACCGGTTTTGATCCAAGCCCGTTTTTAACGATAACCATGTAATTTTTATACCGGTCGTTGTCAACCCTGCCGTAAGCACGCAAATCGGGCGGTTCTTCATCGCCGCCGATGCCGAAATCGAACGAGCCGGTATCGCCGTCGATACCGGCCACCGGCTCTCCGTCGGCCGTATCATCGCTCAAGGCGATATTCGGTCCGCTGCGGAAGGAAACGGTGTAGATGTGCGCTCCCAGCCACTGGGGAGTGAAATGGACCTTCCAGACGCTGCCTGAATCGGCGCCGGTCTGTCCGGCATTGCCGTCCGCCGCGAAATACCCGGGAACAATATACGTTTCCTGTCCGGACAGGACGTACTGTATTCTGACGGACAACCGGTAATCGGTAAAAGGATTGACGGCGCCGTTCTCCGAACAGGCGGGGCCGTTTACGGTAAAGGTGATCGTATGCCGTATTTTTCTCTCGCCGGAGATGACGAGGCCGAAGTCGGATTCTGCATGAAGTAAAGGATAAAATCCGGCGATTATCATGAACGTCAAGGTTATCTTATGAATCATTTCCGCTCCTTGCTGCAATTGAAGAGGTTTACCGGTCACCGGCCGACCACCACCGGTGTCGAAAATCGATCTCCGCCGATCGAAACAATGCATATATATAATCCGGCGGAGGGCACCGTGACCGATGCTCCCGTTTCAGCCGACCGGTCGCCCTTGTGCGCCGTCCCCTTCAGGTCCATTATTTTGACGCCCTTTGCATTACAGACCCGGACATGCAGGGGCCGTTCACCGGGGAGTGCCGCTGAAAACCGTATCAGGAGACGGAATCCCGACGAGGCGGCACGATATGCCGTCGCCGCATTCGACCTTCCGGAAAACGGGGCGGGGTCTACCGACACGGGAGGATCGTCCACTTCGTCAAGCACCGTGTCCTGCCACGTTGACGGGACATTGGAGATGTTCCAGTACATGCTGTAGTTATCGGCCGCGACATTGTAAAACGGCTTGAAGGTAAATCCCGACGCTGTCCACGTAAGGCCGTCGCCCTTCTTGAACGTGCCGCAGTCGAGCGACTGGAAGGAGGTGTTCGACGTCACCCCGTACAGCGCAAGGCCGCCGAAAAAGACCTGGCCCGTCGAGGGACGGTCGTTGCACGCTTCGACACGGAGCGTTTTCGGCAGCACCAGCCTGATCTCGCCGCTTCCCTTCCATCCGCGGGTTGCATCGATAGTGAAATAGGTGGAGGGAGGCACCCTGCCGATGTGCCGCTGCACGCCGTCAACCCATATGAGAACGGGGCGACGCACCCACCAGGGCGAGCGTATTCGGACGGGCATGGTTCCTTCGCCGTTCACTTTAATGGTGACGGTATCGGATACCGGATAATTGGTGACGATCTCGACTTTTTTCGCCTTTTTCGCCCAGTTGAGCGTCGACGCGATGAACTGGTTGATAAAGAGGGTATCCTGCGAATAGGCGTAAACGCCCCTGAAATACCTGACGTGAGACTCAAGACCCGTGCCGTCGCAGCAGGTGTACCCGTAGAGGCCCCCCATGTCGTAACTGTCGCCGCTTGAGGAACGTGCTTTCGATTCGCCGCATTTTACATTGGTCATATAGCAGGCAAACGGCTGCGTGGCGGTTGGGGAGGCTCCCGCGACATTGGCGTTTGCCAGGAGCTGTGCCGAGTTGGCGCGTTCCCAGTAGTCCATGTACTTGGACTGAGGATTATGATAAAACAGGACCCTCGATAACTTTACCATGTTGTACGTCGGGCAGGTTTCGTTCGACCGCGCCACCTGGATATTCGCATACATGGCGTCTTTTGCCATGAATGATTCCGCGGTGCTGACTCCGCCGAAGCCGAAGCGGTGGTGAAGGTCAACCATGTCCCAGAAATTGGCGGCCGCGTTGAGGTAGGCGGCCGTTCCGGTGGCGTCATACTCCCGGAGGTAGCCGATGATTCTCGGCACCAGCTGGTTCGCGTGCTCGCCGGCGAGATTGTCGACGTCGGCGGCGAGCTTGTCGAGCGAAATGCGCGACGTCGTCTCGTCAAAGAGCTGAGCGAGCCTGATAAAGGTCGTGTCGCCGGTAACGAAATACAACTCAACGGCCGCTTCGTTATACCCGCCGTATTCTCCGGCGATATACCTGGTCCACATGCTCTGGAGCGTGCTTTTCGACAGTTTGCTCAGACGATTATAGGCCCATCTGCCCATGGCCTTCGCCATGCGCAGCGCAACCGTATCGCCCGCGTGGCGGTAACAGTCGACGAGCCCGGCCAGAATCTTGTGTTGCGAATACCACGGCGCCCAGACGTTGGGGTTGCCGCCGTAAGTGCCGCCGTTTTCCAGGGAAGTGAAGAGGTCTTCGCCGAAAGCGCTCAGGCACCCTTCCGACATGCCCTTGCTCGCCGCAAGCTGCTGGCATGTGTCAAGTCCGTCGACCAGCTGTCGTATCTTGGCTTTTATCGCCGCGTTTTTCGTGGCGGCGTAATTCAACGCCAGCGCGCTCAACACATGCCCGGTTGCATGCCCCCGCAGATTGCAGTCCGGCGCCTCCCAGACGCCGCAGGTACCGTACCCGGAGGTGGAAAGTCCGTACGTTTTCCTGAAATTGTAAAGGAAGTTCTTGACATTCATGGCATTGAGGGCATTGGAAACCCTGGTTTCAGCGACTTTCCACGGGCTGCCGGTTGAAAGCGCCACCTGGGAATCGGGAAAAAAGGGAACGACGACATATTTCTCCTCCGGCGCCGCCTGCCCGGCGGTTCCGGCCGACCCTACAATGCAAAGCACCGTCGCGAATGCTGATAATGAACGCGCGGATTTCATGCCGCATCTCCTTTGTTTATTATTCTGGTTTCGAGTGCCGATCAGCTTCTCCCCTTCGACGGTCGTTTCGCACATCCTGCGGCGTATTCCCCGCCGCCACCGACCGTACATATACCGGATCGATATTCATCGCCTTGATATACGCTTCACGCGAAGCGTCGAGGTTCCCCGTCTGGTAATAAAGATTGCTCAAATTGACAAGCGCCGAAACGTTCGGAGGATTTGACGATGCGGCTTTGCGATAATGGAAGATGGCGTTCGGCCATTCCTGTTTCCTGACATAGCACCATCCCGCTCCGCAATGTGCGTCGGCGTCGGCGGAATCGGAAGCGATACGCCGCAGGTAGCAGTCGAGCGCCCGGTCCCCTTCGCCGCGGTCCGACCATGCCCGCGCCATGGCCATGTCGGCTCTGTCGGGAGAAAGCTCCCGGGCTTTTTTATACGATTCTTCCGAAAGGTCATCCTTGCCGATATAGTGGTAAGCGACGCTCAGGTCGATATATCCTTTTGTGAATCTTTCATTGAGATCGAGGGCGTCCTTGTACGCTTCCACGGCCCTTTGCCAGTCTCTTTTCGCCGCATAGACGCCCGCGAGCGCGTAGTGGATTTTCGTGAAAAACGGTTTGTACTTTTTGTACTCGTTGTAATGGAAGAGCGCCGAGTCAAAATCGCCGATTTTGCTGAAAAGGTCGCCAAGCTCAAAATCGATCTCAACGAAATGCGGCGCCTGGCGGACGATCCGGTCGTAGTGCTCCATGGCGCGATCGGCGTCGGTCCTCGGGCGGCCGGCCGTATCGCCCCATGCCGCCTTACAGGTCGGCCGCATGTCCCAGCGGCGGTTGAACGCGTTTCCGAGAAAGTAGCGCGCGCGCAGATTGAACGAATTGCAGGCGATGCTCCTTCGGTAGTCCGCAATCGCCTTTTCCCACTCCGTAGAGTCGGAGCGATAGTACGTTCCGTCGACAAAGATGTCGTGATAAACATTGTCGGTATTTTCCACGGCCCGGTATGCATCTTTGGAATGACCGACCGCTTCGTTGAGAATGAAATCCGCCCAATACAGACGAAACGAAAAAACGGTGGCGGCAACGGCGGCAAGAGCGACGGCCGCTTGAGACGGCCGCACCCATGCGGGCGGCTTTCCGGAGAGACGGCACGCCCTGGCCGAGACCGCCTGAGACGAATCGCGGTGCGCCGCTTCCGACGGACTGCCCGACTTCCGCAGCGTCAATGCCTGCGCCGCCAGAAGCCCCGTGAAAAACCAGTAAGCAAACCCCGTCGAGGCATATCGCATGCTCAACGAAAAGGCGTTACCGACAAGAAGCGCCGTAACGCCCGACACAATCCCGATAACCATTCCCGCCGAACCGTGACCGCCCGCCGTATCCCCTGAACCCGGCATGCCGCGGTCGGCCTGCAACGCCCGCAGGGCGGTGAGGAGGACCGCAACGATAAACCACAGGTAAACCAGAAATCCGGTCGCCCCCTCATCATGGAGGACTTCGAGATGCTCGTTGTAGACATTGCTTACATGTTCAAAGCATGCTTCGTTGAACGCCCAGGAGGCCTTTGGCTTTACAAGAGGGTAATTGTTCTTGAAGGTGCCGATGCCGTGCCCGAGCAGCGGCCTTTGCCGCAGCAGCTCCAGGGCCGCCGAAACGTAATACCTGCGCTGTGAGACGGTGTTGCGACGGCCTTCATCGCTCCTCGTGATCCGCAGGACACCGATCGTCACCAGCCCTGCGCACGCGATTGACAGCGCACCGACGACAACGGCAATGCGCCGGGAGGCGGACCGTCGGGTAAACACCGACGCCAGGACCGCAAACACTATCGCCGCCGCCCCAAGTCCGATTAACGCCGACCTGCTTCCGGTCAGGAATACGTTGATGAGCAGGAGAAACAACGCAAGCGCCGCACCTGTTTTCGAGCGGTCGCGAAAAAGAACTGCGATCGTTACGGCCGCCCCACACGCGACGATGACGATCCCCTGCACCAAAAGCGATTGAAAAAACAGCATGACGCACCGGTAAACAAGCGCCGAAACAAGGACGATGCCGATATTGACCATGGCGATTTTCCGCCCGCGGTCGTCCGAAAAGCCGAACGCCCCGGCGACGGCCGGAATGGCTAATGTCAAGAATCCCGCATACACGTTGGGGTTGCCGAAAAACGACGAAATACGCTCCCGTGAGAACCCCACGCCGAACGGGTCCCATCCGAAGTGCTGCAGCACCCCGTACAGCGAAACCGCGAACGAAGTGCCGACGATCGCGCCGAACGCTTTACGGATTCTTTGTCCGTCGACGAACGTGACGAGGGTGAGAAAAAAAATCAGAAAATACGGGACCCGTAAAAGGAGTTCGTCGATACTCGTGTCCTTCGACGGGGTAATGAAGATAAAATTGACAAGTGCGGAGAGCATGAATGCAAACGCGGGCGCCATCAGCCGCACCTGCGGCTTCTCAAGAAGAATCCGGCGCTGCTCAAGGCTTCGGACGACCCATGCCCCGAACGCGACGGCCGCCGCGCACTGAAGCAGCGTCGTTTTTATGAGGATCGACGTATAGCTCAACGTCGACTGGGCAAGGGCGATGGCCGGAAATGAAATGATCAAGGCCCATTCGACCGTCTTGTCGCAGCGCCGTACCATGGAGTTATTCATTTGAATTCCCCGTCGGCACGTGTGCGGCCGCTACGGCGATCGAATCCCCCGCCGGTAACGGTCCCGTCGAAACGCACCTGAACCCGATGCTTTTCTTTTGAATGCTCGGGTGAAATCCGTTCCGGCGGCTGCTCCGCAGTGCATAGGCGGGTGTTCCGCTGCAGCACCCCAGAAAAACCCAGTTGCCGCCCCGCACGACCTTCTTCGTTCCCTCCGAAGGCCCGGCCGGATTGCGCCCGGTGCTGCGGCGGTAGTAATCCTTATCGTACCAGTCAAGGCACCAGTTCCATACGTTGCCCACGAGATCCGAAACGCCGTAGGGAGATCTCCCCAGTTCGCACAGTCCCACGCGGGGCATTTTTTCGGTGATCTCGCAGGTCGCGCGCTTTTTGTCGGGCGGCTCGTTGCCCCAGGGATACATGCGTCCGTCCTCTCCGCGGGCCGCCTTTTCCCACTGCGCCTCGGTGGGCAGGGTGAAACGGGCGCGTTCCTTTGCCGACCGCCAGCGGCAGAACGCCATTGCGTCGGCCCAGGTAACCCCGACCACCGGCTGATCGGGTGCATTGCATTTGTCGTTGTCGCGGTAGAGCGGTTTATCGCGGCCGGTTTCATTGACAAAGACATCGTACTGCGCATTGGTGACCGGGAAACGGTCGATACGAAACGAATCGACCCACACCCGATGCACCGGTTTCTCGTCCACCTCACCCTTTTCAGAGCCCATCCGGAACCACCCGCCGGGCACTACCGCCATTTCATTTGTCACCGCAGCGCGTGAGAAGGATACGCGGGGCGGCGTCGATCGACGATCGCACGTGCAGAAAAGCGCCCCTTCTCCCGCGGAAAGCAACAACAGCGCTGCGATAAGCGGTCTTTTCATATCGGTTTTAAAGCACCGTTTTCCTGCAAACGACCCGTCCCCCGCCGGAAATCCGGACCAGGTACATCATTGCGGCATTGCCGGACACGGGTATTTCATACGTTGCCGCGGCCGCGCCGTCGCGCCGTGCGATCAACCTTCCCTGAAGGGAAAAAACCTCAACGGCATGCGCCATATTGAACGGCACCCGTATTGTAAGCGAATGCGCTGTGCGGGTGATGCGAATGTTTCTTTCAAGAATCCCCGCATGGAGGGTTTCCACTGTTTTCACCCCGCCCCCGCCGCCGTTGACAAGCACCGCAAACCCCGTCGCGGCGTCGCCGGTCGCATTAATAGATAATATTCCGCCTTTCGTCCCGTCCCAGAAATACCCCGGGGCGCCGGCATGATAATCGGCGGCGGAAATAGCCGACAGGGCAGCGCCGCCGCTGGAAACGCTGTTGATCGTCGGCCGCATGCAGTGGATCTCCACCCGGTATTTTCTCAATGCCGGGTTTTTGCAGTATTTGCTGCCGGGAAAAGCGCCAATATTCACCGTTATTCCCTCGACGGTCTGGTTGTTGTCGGTAAACGAAAGCTGCGTCTTTACGGGGGTTTCGTCCTCATAGAGGGTAAACGCCCCCGACGTCGGCTCGCCTTCAGTTCCGTTGGTGGGCCACACCTGCACCGTCAACAGGCTTTCGGCCCGCTCCCCGATGAACTGGAGCGTATCCATGAGCGGAATGATCGATCCCGCCTTGACGAAAACGGGCAGCTTCAGGCTGTCCCTTCCCTTGCCGGGGTCGCATTTGTAGTCGATCGTGGCGGGAGCCGTATATTTCGTTCCCTCGAAATAGTCGTACCAGACGCCCGATGGTACCGGCGGCAGATAAATGCCGTGACGTGTCCCCGAGTTGGCGTCGCCCGGAAGGTCTTTATAGTAGGGTGACCAGATAAGCTCTTCACCGACGTATGCCTGATACATGAGATCATGCGTTTTGGGATCCTTTTCCCCCCCGTTCTGGCACATCATGCCGCGCGTGACGGGTATTCCCGTCTCATGCGCGATCATCCCGTAGCTGAAGAAAAACGGAATGAACCGGTAGTGCCATTTGCCCCATTTGCGTATGACCCTTTTCATATCCTCCTGGTAGTTCCCCACCGCTCCGCACTCCTCGAAATTGGTCGCGGTCCCTCCGGCGGCGCCGGCCATGTGGATGGAGATCATCGGACGCAGGGTATAGCCGATGTATCCGAAGTCGTACCCTTCGCCGAGATCGGTATGGCTCCACGCGTATCCTACGAGATGCTCGAGAAGCGCCGAGGGAAATACGGCATAAATGTAGGGATCGTTGAGGTAGTCCCCCATATGGTTGCCCGGCCACGCCTGGCTGCTGAGCGCCTGCCATCCTCTCGAAATGAAAACTTTCGTCTCATCGCCGCCGTACGCCTCCAGCCATGTGTCCCACTGCTCCTTGGCCTGCTGGCGCCCCTGATAATTCATGGCATCGTACCATGCCCAGTCGAATCCGTGGTCGATCGCCGTTTTACAGACCGCCGGATCCTGCAGAAGGTTCTGCGTGCATCCCTGGCTGCAGCATCCGTAATACTTCCACCCCGCGCTCATGCCGCCGAAAAGGAAGCCTTTCTGATGATAATAT
>JAFGNB010000137.1 GCA_016927235.1 Chitinispirillaceae bacterium | reverse complement strand
CTCGGTGTTCCAGCCGGCAAAGGTAGCCCCGGTTTTCGACAGGCTGCCGGTATTGCCCTTGACCGTCACCGTGGCGCCCTCTTTATAATTCCCGTCGTCCGCCGGCGCTGTTCCTCCGGAGTTCCCGTTGCCGAGATAGGTTACCGTGAAAGTGGGATTCGTCGTCCAGCGGGCATACAGCGTTACATCCGCTGCAGCCATGGTAAAGGTCGCACCCGCGGCATAGCTCGTTCCGCTTCCGTCCTTCTCGGTGTTCCAGCCGGCGAAGGTCGCCCCGGTTTTCGACAGGTTGCCGCTATTGCCCTTCACCGTCACCGTATCCCCGGTCATATACTTCGTCGTATCTGCCGGTACGGACCCGCCTGCGCTTCCGTTGTCGTTGTAAGTGATCGTGTACGTCGAAGGATAGAAGATCGCGATGGTTTTCGACTGAATGTTTCCCAGTAATGAAGCGTCCTTCGCGATAATGACGACGGCCGTATCGGTCTCCCGGTTCAGTCCAATAAGGGTCATGACATAATGTCCGTTTTCAAGGGATGCGGTGAACGGTGTACCGCCCGATGTCGTGGCCGTTACCGACGCAATCCCGCTTGCATCTGAGCAAAGTGCGTCGATGAACAGCGATGCGGCGGTAACAACCGCACTGTCGCCAACCGGTTCGACAAAGGTGATCGTCGGCGGTGTGTTGTCGACGCCGATCGGCTCAACCGTCAATTCGATGACGAGCGTATCCGACGCACCTGCGGAATCCGCCGCGACGATATTGACAAAATGAGTCCCGACTGCCGTAGAGGTTGCGTTGAATGTATACGAGGCGTTATTAATCGTATCACCTGCAGGAGACCCCTCAAGAAGCGTGTATGTCAGCACATCATTGTCGGCGTCGCTGCATTCCCCTGAAAGAAGCAGGAAATACTCCGCCGTATCGTTCATTGCATATTTCAGCGTGTCCACACTCCATTTCGGGGGATCGTTGACGCCCACTCTCGCGATAATAGTAATGACGACTTCGGCGGTATCGCTCATCGGCGGATTTCCATCGTCAATAACGAAAAATTGTATAGTATCGGTACCTACGAAATCCGCGGGAGTGGTCCAAAAAAAGAGACTGTCGGTAAGCGTCGCGCCCGCAGGTTGCCCTGTCATTGCCGATGTCAGTATCTGCCCCGCATCGGGATCGGTCTTCGTGAGCATGAGCCGACATGTTTCTCCCGAAAACAGGATCGTATCGCCCGTTATGACTATCACGGGTTTATGATTTATCGGTGTACCTTCTTGGGCAATAATGGTGATGTTCGCATTGACAGGGTCGAGACCAAGCGCTGTAAAGGGGGTGATGAAGGCCGTAGCAACCCCCGGAGCGGTGAATACATACTCCTTCCAGATGGTATCCGTGCTGGGTATGACATTGAATTCATTGAATATCGTATCGACGACCCGGTCGCCGTCATTGATCGTCATCTTCACGGAATCAAAATTTTCCGGAAGAAAGAGTACTGCGCCGATGGCGATCGTCTTACCGGCGGTGTCCACCACGGAATGCTCATGGACCTCGCCATCGACTGTTTTAAATATGAGGGAAATACCGGCATCCTTCGGATCTCTGGGATTGTCGGGAAGATCGCACAAAAAACATATCGACAGTACTACCAGGAAAAAATTTGACGCGTAATTGAGATGTGTTGATATAACCATTGAAAAAACCCCTTTTAATAAAATTCCCTTTGCTTCCCAGCCGTTTTTAGAAATACCGACCCTCAAGCCCGAAAGGTGTGCACAGTTATTCGTCCTTAAAATAGTATTTCCGATAAATTTCAAGGAGCGGCATAAAAGAAAAATAATAGCTCACTACTAAAAATTCTGTGACATTAATCACATTTATGCATTTTAAGGTGCGGCGGAGCGAAGGGTGCTTTGTTCAGTCACCTCTCTAATCTTATTTTTTTTGATTTACACTTGCCTTTCTATGTATTTTTTTGGAAAAGGAGATAAAAATGCCGATAATATGCCGGTTTTATGGTATTATTATCTTCCTATTCTGGCGGGACCACTCTCCGCCGCATTTCCATGCCAAATATGCGGAAGACGAAATTACCATGGAAATTCAAACCGGCACTGTGAACGGGACAATGCCGCAGCGGGCACTCAAACTAGTAAATGAGTGGCGAATGCTGCATATAAACGAACTTATGGAAGAGTGGAAACTTGCTGAACAGCGCAGATCTCTTTTCACTATCAAGCCATTGGAGTAACTGATGATTCTGCATGTCAAAGAAGCCAGACATCTTCACGATTACACGCTCTGGCTTCGCTTCAATGACGGTGCGGAAGGCGAAGTCGACTTACGTACTGAGCTTGACGGAGAAGTTTTTGAACCGCTTAAAAACGTCAACAATTTCCGCAATTTTAAACTCGACTCCGATCTTCAAACCGTCGTCTGGGAAAACGGTGCGGACATGGCGCCTGAATTTCTCTATGAGCATTTAAAAATCCCTGCCTGAATGTTTTGTTAAAAGCGAAAAAGAGGATTTTAACCGGCCCCCCCCCCTTCGACTGATAGTGACAACAACCATTCGTTAGAGATGCGATACGCCGCGGAAGACAGAAGGCAGGTTTAATTCCGTAACTTAACTATCCCGACCACGCCTTTTGGTTGATTGTTGAGCCGCATTTCCAAAAAGCAAAAACTCGAGGATCGGTGCCCCAGTTCGTTCCATGAAAGGATATTCAGCCCGCTTGCAGCGGGCACTGTTTTCCGTGCAATAGCCTTGCCGTTAAAAGAATAGAGGATAAAAGTCGCTTTACCCATGCATGGTGAGATAAAACGGATGGTGTTAACATTCGATACGGTGGTAATCGAATGGAGTGAATTTGGAAAATCCCTGCTTTCGGCTGATAGTTCAGGCACGCTCATGATTGCCGTCGGAGGCGCCACGCCGGCCGGGGTCGCTTCATTGGAGTAATCGGAGTTCCCGTCAGGATTGTAGGCACGCACCCGATACGTATATGCCAGGGGTGTCGGCATATCGTCGCTGTAGGTGGTGATATCGGCTTCCACGGTGGCGATCTCGGCCCAGGCGTCCTTTTCGGATTTCCGCTCGATTGTATACCCGGTTTCATTGCTGGAGTTATCGACCCAGGTGAGAACGAGTGCGCCGGAGGCGGCGGCGACTTCCAGATTCGACGGGGCCACAGTGGTGGTGCTTTGAGCATCGAGGTATATTTTAAATCCATAGGCGATTTTACACGTTGCCGGCCTGGCCGACGGCATGGTGATGGTCAAGGCCGTTGCATTCTGGGACCAGTCCAGTGTAGTTTCACCATTGCCAAGCAAGGTAATTTTGGCAATTTTTGTTTTGTCGAGCGTTGCGGAGTTGAAATTGTTGACTGCAAGCCGGGCGCCGTTTCCCGGCCACTCAAGATCGAAAATATAAATAACGTTGTTCGCTTTATTTCGGGTAAACCGGAGCGGCGGTGTGGAGGTCCCCCAGGTGTTGCACGTTCGCGTTGCATAGATACCCTCGCCGTTGATTTTCATCCAGGCGCCGACTTCCGACAGTACTCTTTTCACCTGCTCGTCGAGTGTTCCGTCGGATTTGGGAGGAAGACTAAGGCAAAAGACCCCGTTTTTACTTACTGCGTCAATCAAATAAGTGATGATCGTGGTCGATGTTTTATAGGATTCGGTTTTCAGATATCCCCAGGAGTTGTCGCCGATCGGCTGTTCCGTCTGATAGGTCATTGATTGGATTTCGTCCAGGGTCTTGCGTTCCAGATCGAGCACTCCGCCGCCGGTGACGAACTGGTTGGTGTTATGGCCGCCGCTTTTATAAATCAATACGACGCCCGGATCCCCGTAGGTTCCGCGTCCCAGGGCGATCCCCTTGTTGTACTGATACGCTCCGAGATATCGCCGGTACGGCTCGAAATCGGGATGCATGCCCCAGCCGTTGTCGTAATAGACATAGTCGGGTTCAAATACATCGATCATCTCTTTCGACATCGCGTACCAGAGCGCGAGCCATCGCCTGCTCGGTTGGGTATTGTAAATATCGGTGCTTGAATTATAATCATTGTAGAGGTCTCGCAAACTCGTATCCACGGCATCGAAACGGTTGTGATGATTGAGTTGATAAAACCAGTCGTTTTCCGCGAGGTGATTGTTGATACCGAATTTCAGTCCCCGTTTCCGTGCGGCATTCATAAACATCCTGCCGACGTCTTTTTTCGGCCCCATGGTGACGCAGTTCCACCGGGTGAGATCAGTGCCGTACATTAGAAAGGCTTCATGGTGCGAGGTCATGTGCGAGAAGAATTTTGCACCCGCCTTTACGACAATATCGATATACTCGTCGGCATTGAATTTTTCGGCCTTGAACAGGGGAGCGAAATCCTTTGCTCCGAAAACACCCGGGTTCCCGTAGTTGGCGACATGCCAGTCGTAAAACGATCCGCCCGGTCCCTCATCGTTTTTATCATACATTCTCCGGCTGTACCACTCGTTGCCATACCCGGGAACCGAGTAGAGGCCCCAGTGATGATAAATGCCGAATTTCGCGTCCTGATACCATTCGGGGACCGTATAATTCTTCAGGGAATTCCATGTGGTATCATAGGTTGTCTGAGCGGAAACCGCTGTCTGCAGGATGATAATCAGGGCACTGTGCAGAGTCAAATTACCACCGCCAAAGGCGGTGGCTTGTTTTGAAGGCGGGCGGAGCCCTCGATAAAACAAGAAGAGCAATAGTGCTCGCATTAGCCGACTTACTCCACTGGCGGAGCCAGTGGTTTCCCCGTGTGTAACCCCTGGAAGGGTTGACAACAGAAGTCGCATGCGCCAGTAAGTAATAAAGCGGGCATGGGCGAAACGTTCATCAAGGCACTCCATACACTTTCCGTTCTTTTCCGGCTGATGCAACCGCATTGCATTTCAGCGCTGTGACAAACCCTAACAAAACCTGCTTGGTTCCATATAATCAATAATATAATAAAAATTGCAATTACTCTTCTCTAAAGGGCTCGATTATGATTTTTTTGCTGCACTGGCGAGTTGAACGTCACATCCGTCCCTCGATGTAAGTAAACGCCCCTGCGATCCCGCCCGGCAGGATTCCCGGTTCTTGCATTTTTCACCAAAAGACACCTATTTTAGTGATGAATGGAGTTCCTGGGTCACCGAAACAAAGGGGGTTCATGCGGGATATTGTTTAAATGTCAAACACTATTCCGGGATATCCTGCCGGGACCGAAAATAAAAAAATGCCTATCTGTCATGGCCGGCGCCCGGGCCGTCGTTTACAATGACCTTTATTAAGGAGAGAGAAAATGGGCAAACGGAACGTAACGCTGCCGGTGCAGGCGTTTGTGTTTGTTGGATTGTTCTCAATTGGAAATTCTGTTGTTGCGGCAGCTTCAATCGACCTTAATTTCAACAATTCTTATCAGACGATACACGGAATCGGCGTTAATTGCGCCGATTGCACGAACCCGATATACATTGGCATGTCGGACAGCGCGCGAAATGCGTTCATGGATGTGACATTCAGGCAGGACATCGGCATCGGCGTAACCATGATACGGCAGAAAATAGTGTGCGGAATAGGCAGCGGAAGCAGCCAGGAAGGCACCATAGAACCTTCCGAAGGCGTGTGGGATTCCACTCATTGCGACGCCGAGGCAGCAATGATGCGGGCGGCACGGGAAAGAGGATGTCCTATAATCATGTCATCACCATGGAGCCCGCCGGCCTGGATGAAGACGAACAATGCAACTTCAAGCCGCGGCGGCGACGCCACTACTAATATTTTGGATCCGACCAAATACCAGGCATTTGCGGATTACCTGTCGTACTATTGCAGGCTATTCAAATCAAAATGGAATATTGATATCGACTGTATTTCACCGCAGAATGAACCGTCGTTGAATCCTAAGTGGGACGGGTGCGTGTATACTCCACAGACGTATCTTAATCTAGTCAAAAATTACGTCATTCCGACGTTCGCTAGAGACTCGGTCCGGACGAAACTGCTGGTAGGCGATGATTGTGTATGGGGAGAGCGATATGTCAAGATCTGTTTCGATAGTTGTCCTGCGTCCGCGATAGGCTTCGCGGGAGGGCATATATATGGAGGAGGAACCGGTGGTATTGTTCCCACGGGTCCGCTTCAATCCGCCGTCAAGGCCGGCAAGGATGTATGGATGACCGAATGGACACTCAACAATGGGATAGCAACCGTAAATGCCGACAGCATGAATCAGGTTATCGGCTGCGCCATTAACATGACAAAAATGTTCGGATCAGTAAAAATCACCGTATGGTCGCTGTATAATCTGCAAGGCGGCCTAGGGATCACCAGGCGCAGCGGCAACAGGGTTACCCTTCAGAAAGGATTCTGGGCACTGGGTAATTTCAGTAAATTCGTCAGGCCCGGATACAAAAGCATGTATAATGGTTACGGCGGCGCCAACGATGTCTACTATAACGCATTCAAGGATACCGTGACAAACAACTACGCCATAATCGTGGTTAATAATAACGGCAGCGCGCAAGCCATTACCTTTACACTGGCGAATTTTCCGGGTTCGATCTGTAATGTTTACGAAACGAGCAGCGCCAGCAATCTCGACAAGGTCCACTCCTCCTTGGATCTATCCGCCGGCGATACTGTGCCCGCATATTCCATAACGACCTACGTTTACGTCACTACGACGAGCACTGTTCCGGCACACTCGCCGAAGAATGGAAATGGCGCCTTTCCCGATAATGACAATAGCATAATCCCTATCGAATCGCCGTGCGCATCTCTCATAAAGATGTTTTCCCTTGACGGGCGTTTGATTAATTCGCGTGCAATAAGCCGGAAAAACGTGCTTCCAAGGGCGCATATCATCAGTTATGAAGCAGATGCCAAAAGCCGGCGAGCGAAGAAAAAAATAATTATCAGGTAAGGAAAATTTAATCTTCAAAATATTCGGTACTATTCACCATCATGACCGCCGAACTCTACTACAATTCAGGAACCGGAAACTCACTGCACGTTGCACGCGAGCTGCAGAGACGGATTCCTGGTTCGAAAATTGTTCCCATTATCGGTCTTCGCGGTCGACTAACCCAAGTCAGGGAGCAGAGCCATGCGGAAACGACGATTTCTCCCCATTGTCAGCGGTGCGGCGTGCGCCGTACTGCTTATGGCAGGTTGCGCCTTCAAGGCCCGCAAAGCGGGCGGACGGACGGATGATCCGCCCGCCCATTGCAAACAGGGTATGAAGTACTGGGACGACGGCAACTATGCGCAGGCCGAGGAGGAGTTCAACCTCGCCCAGTCGCTCGATTCGAACTATGCGCCCGCCTACGCCGGGCTTGCCCTGACAACCGCGCAGGCGGCAAAAACCGCAGGCAACGCCGAAACGGCGGAAAAAGGTTTCCAAGAGGCGCTCAAGCTCGCCGACAAGGCGCAGCGCCTCGACAATAAAATTTCCGATGTCTTCATCGCCAAGGCGATCGTCATTACCATGAAGAATGAGGGAAAAGAGGCAAAAACCTGGCTCGACGAGGTCGAAAAGGAGTACCATAAGGCTCTTAAACTTGACAAAAAAAATGCGGAGGCGTTCTATCGTCGCGGGTGTTGCTATAAAAAGGCGTACGAATTCTCAAAAGCCGCCGACGATCTTAAAAAAGTGATTGCCCTGAAAAAAAAGTTCACCACGCAGGCGAAAGAGCAGCTGGAGATCGTTCAGAAGATCGAACGGGCAACGTCCGGCACCGATGTGAGTAAAAAAATCGCCCTCGTGGAACAGGTCAGCAGAGCGGACATTGCAGCGCTGTTCGTGTCGGAGCTGCAGATCGACAAATTGATGGACGAGAAGACGGCGAAGAATCACGATACCGTTTTCCAGAAATTGAGCGATTCAATGGAGATGAAGGCGGACAGCATGGTCTCGACGGCCGAGGTGACCGATATCGAGGGCCACTGGGCCGAAAATTTCATCATGGACATCGTCGAACGCGGCATCCGCGGGCTTGAACCGTATCCCGACCATACGTTTTGTCCCGACCAGCCGGTCAGCCGCGGCGAATTCGCACTCATGATCGAAGATGTGCTCATCGCCATTACCGGCGGCAAGGATCCCGCCACCAAACAAATCGACACCGTGAGCCGCTTTCCCGACGTTGATACGTCGCACCATGCCTACGATGCTATCTGCATTGCCGTTGACAAAGGTGTCATGGATGCGGCGAAAAACGGTGAGTTCGGCCTTGACAGGCCGTTAAGCGGCCCCGACGCGCTGCTGGCCATACGGAATCTTAAGTTCCTTTGGCTTCATTAAGATACCGTCATATTCGGACGTTGCATTTTATACCTATGGGCACCTATTTTATTGAGAAACGGGGTGGAGGTAAACAATGATGACGGCAGTTCGGCGAAAAAAGGAAATGTCTCTTAGTCGGCCGACCGGAGCGATCGCCGCAACGGCCGGGCTTTCGATGCTATTCCTTGTTATTGAATCACCCTCCGTTGAAAAAAATTCCACCGAACATGCAGCCGTTGTATCCGACGACGGCACCGCCGCACCGCCCGACAGCATGGTCTGGATCGAGGGCGGGACCTTCATGATGGGGTCGGAGAATGGAGACGATGATGAGAAGCCGGTCCATCAGGTAACGGTGAGCGGGTTCCATATGGATCGGACAGAGGTGACCAACGGGCAGTATGATGCCTGCGTTCAAGCGGGTAAATGTTTACCTGCACATTACGATGATACGCTATTTGTTGTTCGAAATAAG
The DNA here is from genome assembly GCA_016927235.1 of Chitinispirillaceae bacterium. Classification (GTDB taxonomy): domain Bacteria; phylum Fibrobacterota; class Chitinivibrionia; order Chitinivibrionales; family Chitinispirillaceae; genus JAFGNB01. The sequence goes on along the minus strand of JAFGNB010000137.1, from coordinate 770 downwards.
AAGAAATGGAAAAAAGGCATTATCGGGCAGGAGTTTCGAGGACCACTGCAGCCGGTAGTCGCAGTCACCTGGGAGCAGGCGAATACCTACTGCAGGTGGAGAGGCGGCCGTTTGCCGACCGAGACGGAATGGGAGTACGCATGCAGAGCGGGGCAAGCAACGAACTGTTCCTGGGATTACGATTCGGATAATGGGTATGCGTGGTATGGTGAGAATTCAAACAATCGGACTCACCCTGTTGCACAGAAAAAACCGGACAACTGCGGATTGTACGATATGAGAGGAAACGTCTGGGAGTGGTGCAGTGACTGGTATGGTGCATCCTACTATCGAGAAAGCCCGTCGCAAAATCCGCAGGGTCCGGAATCAGGTGATCGCCGCGTTCTTCGCGGCGGCTCCTGGATCATCGACAGGAACCACCTGCGCTGCTCGTACCGCTACCGGCACGAGCCCGACTTCCGTAACAACCTTCTCGGTTTTCGTTGTGTCCGGTAATCCCTGCCCCCTTTAACAAGCTCATGGCAATAGAAGCCAAACACCCCCCTTTTCCATTTCTTCTATCAGCATCTGCTATCAGATCAGCTTTAGGAAAGCACCGAGCGTTTTATCGGCTTTGTTAACATAACTGAACACACTTATTCGTTCCATTTAAATATTTAAATAAATAAATATTCTAATTAATGCACTACCATCTCACATTTACATGAAATAAGTTAAAAGTTTCTGAATTCCGATCGCTTTCAACACCATTCCCATTAATCCCGCTTTAT
>JAFGNB010000136.1 GCA_016927235.1 Chitinispirillaceae bacterium | reverse complement strand
CGTTATTATCGCCAATCTGTTTACCGCCACCATGACCACGGTGGTATGGAGCTCCTTGCTGAAGGATTATCAGAAAATGCGCATTATCAGTTTCATCAATCCGCAGGCCGATCCGTTCGGGGCCGGGTATCAGGTAATCCAGTCGAAAGTCGCCGTGGGAAGCGGCCATCTTTTCGGCAAAGGGTTCCTCAAGGGAACGCAGACGAAACTTTCGTATCTTCCCGAACAACATACCGACTTTATTTTCTCCGTCCTTGGAGAACAGTTCGGCCTTATCGGCTGCACCGCGCTCCTGCTGCTTTTCCTCCTGCTCATCATACGGGTCTTATCGTTTACCCGCCATATACGAAACCGGTTTTTCAACCTCATTATCGTCGGATCCGCATCAATCATCGCCTTTCATGTGTTTATCAATACCGCCATGACGATCGGCATGATGCCGGTCACCGGTATTCCGCTTCCCTTTCTGAGCTATGGCGGATCGTTTACCCTGACGGTAGCGATACTGATCGGGCTCGTCCTGAACGCGAAAATGTCAACGCAGGAGTTCTGATGCGTTCAGCGGACCATCCGTTCCTTCCCACCCTTGCGCAGGGGCGGCCGCATTGCCGATGATCCTCGAGCTCAACACCGGATGGAAATTCCGTTATGGTAATGAGCGCCGCTGGCGCCCCGCAACGGTTCCCGGATGTATTCATTGTGATCTGCAGCGCAACGGCCTCATCCCCGATCCGTTCCGGGGAGCCAACGAACTCGATCTGGGGTGGATCGAACGGACCGACTTCGAATACTGCAGGGAGTTCGTTGCACCGGCCGGACTGCTCCGCTGCCGGACCGTCGAGCTCGTCGCCGAAGGCCTCGATACTCTTGCACGCATTTCGATCAACGGCACCGAGGTCGCTTCAACGGAAAACATGTTTATCGGCTACCGGTTCGATGTCAAGCGAGTCCTTGTCCCCGGCCCGAATTCGATAACGGTCAGGTTCAACAACCCCATGAACTATATCAAACGCCGTGAGGGTTTTCCCTGGTTCGATCAGCCCAACGACCCGGTCGGCGGTGCCGCGGGAATCCGCAAAATGCAGTGTTCGTTCGGCTGGGACTGGGGACCGCGGCTTCCGACCTGCGGGATCTTCCGGCCCCTGCGCATCGAGGGGCGTAACGGTCCGCGCATCAGCCATGTTTTCATAAAGCAACTGCATTCGAAGCGGTCGGTCGTGCTGCAATGCCGGCCCGAAACAGAGGGCGGCGGCCGCAGGGGATACTCCTGGTGCACCTCGATCGCATTCGAGGGAATTATCGCCGGCACATCGCCGTCACTTGAACTCGCACTGCAGCGGCCCCGCCTCTGGTGGCCGAACGGACACGGCGCCCAGCCGCTCTACACGCTTACCGTTGAACTGCTCCACAACGGCACACTCGTCGATACCTGGAAACGGCGCATCGGCCTGCGCACCGTCATCCTCGACCGCAGCGAGGACCGGTGGGGCGAATGCTTCCGGTTTCTCGTCAATGGCCGCCCCGTCTACGCCAAAGGGGCGTCGTGGGTACCCGCGCACGCCTTCCCTTCGTCAATCGATAAAGCCACCTACCGCGATCTCATCGGCTCGGCTGCCGGGGCGAATTTCACCATGCTGCGCGTCTGGGGCGGGGGTCTTTACGAACACGATGCCTTCTACGATTACTGCGACGAGTACGGCATCATGGTATGGCACGACTTCATGTTCTCATGCAGCCTCTACCCCGGCGACGATCGATTCATGCACTCGGTCGGGGCCGAAGCCCGTTTCCAGGTACGCCGTCTCGCCCACCATGCCTGCATGGCGCTCTGGTGCGGGAATAACGAACTTGAGCAGTATTACACCGACATCCGTTCGAATCCTGATCGTAAAGCAGCATACGAACGTATTTTCTACGCCATCCTTCCGAAGGCGGTGAAAAAATACGCCCCGCACCTCCCCTACTGGCCGTCGTCGCCCCACAATCCCGAGGGCTACGAGCACGGATACAACAGCGAGACCTCCGGCGACGCCCACTACTGGGACGTCTGGCATGGCAGGCAGCGGCCTGAAGCGGCGCAGCGGCACCACTACCGTTTCTGGTCGGAATTCGGCATGCAGTCGTACTGCTCAATGGATACGGCGCTGCAATTCGCCGATCCCGCAGAACTCAACATCTTCGGCCCCGCCATGGAGAACCATCAAAAGCATCCGATCGGCAACGCGCTTATCCTTCACTATATCGGCTCCCGGTACCGGTTCCCGAAGGATTTCGCCTCCCTGGTCCATCTCTCTCAAGTCAATCAGGCGTCCTGCGTCGGCATGATGGTCGAACACCAGCGCGCCTGCATGCCGCGCACCATGGGATCGCTCTACTGGCAGCTCAACGATTGCTGGCCGGTCTTCTCTTGGTCGAGCATTGATTTCGGCGGGCAGTGGAAGGGGCTGCACTACGCGGCGAAAAGGTTCTTCGCACCGGCACTGGTCACGTACCGGATGATCGGTGAGGAAACGGTCGGAAAAATCAACCGTCTGATCAATACGATACGCGGCGTCAGGCTCATCACCGCGTATGACCTGAGTGCAAGCCGCCGGGCGAAACTCTGCTGGGACCTCTACCGCATCTCCGACGGAGCGGTGGTGCTTCACGGCGAAAAAGCCGTTACGCTCAGGCCCAACGAGGCGGTCGTGCAGAAGACCGTGGATTGTACGGAGCTATTTTCCCGCTATGCAAAGAACGATCTGGTCATGCGCCTGACGATTGCCGGGGATACCGGAACGCTCTCCCGGAACACCGTGCTCTTCACCGCACCGCGGTTCATCGAATTGCCGAAAGAGAGGGTGAGGCCGCGCATCGACAGGACGGGAAAGAACCGGTTCGTCCTTCACTTCAAAAGCACGACGTTCCAGCACCAGGTCGCCTTTCACCTTCACGAAACGAAGTACCGGGCGTCCGACAACTTCTTCGACCTTTTTCCGGGGATCGTTCATTCGGTGACAGTGACGGTTGAGGAAGAAAAACGGCCGAGTGCGGCGTGGGTAAAGAAGCGGATGCGGATAATAAGCGTGGCGGAGACGTATTGACATTCATCACCTCTGATTCGCCATTTCCCGAGTTCGGCGGAGAATCCACACCGAAGCGGCACCATCACAACGACAGTATCTCGATCAGCTCCTGCCGGGAGAACCGTTTGACCGACTCGGGATCGTCCTCCGAAAGGGTCACCCGCGCAAGCGTTCTTTTCCGTTCAATAATCCGGTCGATCCGTTCTTCTATCGTTCCCCCGGTAATCAGTTTCAACACCTGAACTCCCCGTTTCTGTCCTATCCGGTGGACGCGGTCGGTGGCCTGGTCCTCCCGCGCGGCGTTCCACCAGCGGTCGAAATGAATCACTACCGATGCGGCAACAAGATCGATGCCCAGCCCTCCCGCCTTGAGGCTTCCGATAAAAACCCTGCACTTGTCATCATCGGCAAAGCGGCGGATTATCTTCTCCCGCTCCTTCGACGATCCGGTCAGTGCGGTGAATCCGACGTCGATCGATGCAAGATAGTGTTTGAAAATTTCGACCATGCCGAGAAACTGGGTGAAAACCACCACCTTCTCACCCGATTCGAGGCTCTCGTCGAGAAGCTCCTTGAACAGCTCCCACTTTCCAGATTCGAATAGAGGGTACTCCTCCCATGTCCCCCCGGCGAGCGCGGGGGAATCGCAGAGCTGCTTGAGAAAGGTAAGCAGCGCGAATATGTGCATATAAGGCACCGGCGCTTCGAGGCGTTTGAGCGCTTCGACGAGCGGTCCTCCTCGATTGACTATTGCATCTTCGTACAATTGCCGCTGGAAGGCGCCGAGCGCGCAAAAACGGTTCTCTTCCATTTTCGGCGGCAGCTCCGCCAGGACGTCGTCTTTACAACGTCGTAGCATGAAGGGCTCGATCCGGCGTCTGAACCGTATCAGTTCGGCCGGTACGGACGATGCATCTACCGCCCGCAGGAGCGCCTCTTCCGAGGGCGGATCCATTGACAAACCCGGTAGCACGAGACCGAAAAGCGAGCGCAGGTCCTCGATGCTGTTTTCAACCGGCGTTCCGGTAAGCCCCACCATGATCCTCCCCCGCAGCCTGCATGCAGCCCGATACCCGGCGGTATCGCGGTTTTTCAACTGATGCGCCTCGTCGCATACCACGATGTCGAAATGAATCGTTTCGAACAGGTGGATATCGTTACGCATGATACCGTAGGATGTTATGAGCAGATCGTAGGATAAGGCTCCGGGCATACCCCGCTCCGTCGCATAGTCCGTTACCCTGAGCGCGGGTGCAAACGAGTCGGCCAGTCGTTTCCAGTGGCTCACTACCGAAGTAGGGCAGACGACGAAGCAGGTCGCTCCGCTGCACCGCTGTTCCTTGACGGCCAGAAAAAAAGCGATGATTTCCACGGTTTTCCCCAGCCCCATCTCGTCGCAGAGCAGGCCGCCGAGGAAGTAATCGTAAAGAAAGAGCATCCACGTCACGCCGTTGCGCTGGTAATCGCGCAGCGTGCAGCGCAATCCGGAGGGGATTGAAAAATCTTGATGCGGTCTGCCGCTGAAAAGTTGCTTTATCCTTTTTGTCAATTTATCGTCCCCCTCGAAATGGAGTGCCGCCGAACCGCCGCGCAAGAGCAGCAGTGAAACATTCGACAGCGAAACCGCCCCGTCGTCGCCGATCCCCCGTGCCTGTGCGAGCGCACCGGCCACCGCGGCGCTTTTCAGGTCAACGAGGCAGCCGTCGGCATACGCAAAACGCCGCTTCAGCCTCCGCGCCTCGAGCAGCGGTCCCAGCCCGACGATCCGGTCGCCGCAGCGATAGGTAACCGCGATGGTCCACCGTCCCTCACTGACCGACCGAGGGTGCAATTCGACCCGGTCGAACGCCGTAACCACCGTCGGCTCGACGATCCGGCGCAGGTCATCGCACTCCCGCGCGCCGAACAGATCCGTCTGCACCGGTCCGCCGGCATCGTTACCGTTTCTGCCGATCGAAAAAACGTCGATATGCTTCGCGACAACTTCGGACAGTTCATCGATGGTCAAACGTTTCTCTTCCCCCCAGCCCGTCGCCAGCCGCTGCAGACTTCCGAGATTGAACCTGACGAATTGTCCGTTCTCCGGAACATATCCCAGATGATTGTACAGAAGCCGCCGCCGCACCGGAGCGAAGCGTCTTCCCGCGGAATTGCTGATGTCAATTACCGGAACGATCCGAATCATTTCCCCCTCATCTTTGACTATACGGAACATCAACTCCCTTTCGACAGGCGCGGGGGCGCTCTGCAACGGCGCGGCATTGCCGCATCGCTCCAGCATATCAATCACCCCCGCCACCGATGTATCCGGAAGCTGTACGGTGAATGCTTTGGCGGAACCGGCGTCGGCATGCAGACGAACCGTTCCGTCGCCGGAATCGACATCGACCCTCCATTGCAGCGCATCCGCCGCAAACTCGCGGAAACAGTGATAGGCGATCCTGTACCACACCCCTCCTTCCTCGAGCTGACGGATCGTAGCGTGCCCCTCCTCACGCATCGTTTTTTCATACTCGCTCTCCACAAACGACAATGCCTTCTCCATCAACCATGCACGGCTGAAACGTTCGTGCGGCCGTATTCTCCCGATAAAACGGCCGCGGTCCGGACCATTCGCATGATAGGTTATCAGCGGATACTTCCCGGAACGTACTACCACGCCGGCGTCGAGTCCGGCGGGATCTTCAATGGTAAGTTGTCCGATGAGATTCGTCCGCGCCCTGTTCACCTCGCTGAATAAGCGCCTGACGGCGCTCTTCTGGAAACGGGCATCGATGCTTTCGCTCCCCGCGGCCTCGGCATACGCCGCATAACAGGCGGAGAGTTTCTTTGCATGCGGGCATTTCGGCGTCCTGCCGGTCGAGCAGCTGCAGAAGAGGCGGTCTTTCTTTTTCGGATCAAACGACGGCAGTAGTACCGTTTGATGCGGTTTTTCCCCCTTCCCCGGCACGAGCACGAATGCATCGCGGATGAATTCGATATCACTGAAATGATTATCGGCCATTGGAAACTGCCTGATGCATCACTATTTCATTCCATGCCATTCACCGTCTCTCCCTCTCCGGCGAAAAATGGAAAATATGAAATAGCCACGATACCGTTGCAATAGGTTCCGCATTTCGCCATTTTTCCATTGCAGCTTTTTTTCTCCGCGGGGAAACGAAAGATCGTTGTATACGATGCCTGCTCACCTCACCTGTCCTTTACAGCCTCGCGCAGGGCGAAGCGATAGGGAGATGGCGGGGCAAGCGTAAACCATATTCCAGGGAACAAGGGACATGCCTCTTCCCCAGCAATTCGGCTTCTACGCAATCCTTACCGATCCGCTTATCGGGTATGAGCACTGTACGAAATTACTCGTTGAGGCTGAAGTCGCCTTCGTGCAACTTCGCATCAAGAACCTTCGGCACACCGATATAATCCCCATCGCTCTAAGGATGCGGAAAACCACCCTCGGAAGCAACACCCGTTTCATCATCAACGACTCCCCCGACCTTGCCTGGGCGTGTGGAGCCGACGGCGTCCATATCGGGCAGGACGACATGAACTACGACGAAGCCCGCAGTATCGTCGGCCCCGCGTCGGTTGTCGGCATCTCCACCCATTCGTTGCAACAAACCAGGGATGCCTGCAGCCGTCCGGCCGACTACATCGGCGTCGGGCCGGTCTTCCCCACCCCCACGAAGGCGAACCCCGACCCGGTCATCGGCATCGACGGGATGAAAACCATGCTCGCCGCGGCGACCGTGCCCGCGGTGGCGATCGGCGGAATCGACCTGAAAAACCTCCGCCGCGTCCTCGACGCCGGGGCAATAAATTTCTGCATGGTGCGGCAGCTTACACAATCGAAAGCGCCGGAAAAAGTGATCGACGAGATACGGCGGATTTACAGGGAGTATTATCCGGGGGTGTGGTGAAAGGGAAGCGGGCCGCTCTGTTTTATTGATTTTTTCTTCCGGCCCTGGGGAGCGACATCCATACTATTTTATATTTCAATGAATTATAGAAGCCTACCAGCGCCAGTGCCGTGACGTTCTCTCTCCCGTAATAGCGTTTGAAACAGGTCGGGCTCAATTCTTTCAGTAACGGGGTGCATTGCCGGCGTCACACTATTTGCCCCCGCGCTCTGCCGCCTACTTGAACCTGTTCTCTTCCTTCTTCTTCATGAAAAGCCGCCAGATCTTGTCGACCAGTTCGCGGCCGCTGAAGGGCTTGACGATGAAGTCGTCGGCGCCGCTCGAAAAGCACTGCTGAATTTCGCTGTTCTGGGTGCCGGCGGAGAAGAAGGCGATGGGGATGTCGCGGGTTTCTTCCTGGCTGCGCAGGATGCGGCAGATGTGGTATCCGTCAAGGCCCGGGAGGTACGAGTCCACGAGAATCACCGATGGCGAGCGTGAAAACGCCAGCGTCAGACCGATCTCCCCCGTTTCGGCGATGAGCACCTCGAAAGCGTTCTCGAGCACCATCCGCGCGATTTCGACCGCCTCACGGTCGCTGTCGATGAAAAGTATGACCGGTTTTTCATTTGTCATATCGGCGATCTGTTCGAGGTCGATCGCCCGCTCGTCGGCGCGTTCGACGATGAGCGTTTTCGTTTCGTCGTCGTCCCACCCGATCTCGGCGTGCATCGGCAGGATGATGTGAAAGACGCTTCCCGGATAGTCGTTCTCGCGTACTCCCTCGCTCTCGACCCAGATGCGGCCCCCGTGTCGTTCGACGATACCCTTTACGATAGAAAGGCCGAGGCCGGTGCCGCCGCCCATGAATTTCGCGAAATCGGTGCTGTGCCGGTTCGCGTTGCCGATCTCGTAGAAGGCGTCGAAAATGTGCGTCTGCTCCTCGACGTTGATGCCGACGCCTCGATCGGTGACGGTGATGTGAAAACGCTCCCCGTCCTCGACGGCGATCGTGACGTCGACCTTCGATCCGTCGGGTGAAAATTTTATGGCGTTGCTGAACAGATTGGTAAACACCTGCTGCAGCCGCATTTTATCGCCGTAAAACTCGGGCATCGCCGCCGGAAAATTGCAGTTGAAATGTATACCGCGCTTCTGTGAAAATTGTGCGAGGTCTTCGATGCAGTCGTTCACCACCATGCCCAGATCAAGCGTTTCCGGTTTGAGGCGAAGCCGCTTCTGTTCGATGCGGGTCACGTCGAGAATATTGTTGACGACTTTATGAAGCCGGTCGGCGGCCCGGTTGATGCTCTCGATCATCCGGTAAACGCTCTCATCGATTTTGTCCCGCATATTATCGATGATGATATCGGAATACCCCTTGATGGAGGTCAGGGGCGTTTTAAGCTCATGTGAAGCGATGCTCAGAAAATTGGACTTCATTTCCGATACGCGCTTGAGTTCCGCATTCCAGCGGATGAGCTCCGAGTTCATCTTCGCCATTTCGAGGTTTTTCTTCTCGATCTGTTCGTTGAAAATGATCTCCTGCGTAATGTCGCGGAAAATCATGGCGAAGGAGTCGGGAAAGCGCTCGTTGTCGCCAACCTGAAACAGTTTAACTTTACACATGGTATCATTCCGGTCGACCGGCTGCAAAGTCAGCGTCGTTTCGGAAACTTCACCCGCAACGACCCGCGCCCATAAATCGTTCCACGAGATTCCCTGGCGGTGCACGGCGATGAAATCCTCGATCGGCCGGTCGATCATGGTGTCGCGTTGCACGTTGAAGAGCTGTTCGGCGAAGCGGTTCATATAGTGGATTTTCCCCGCCGTCGTTACGACGACGATGCCGATGGGGGTGTTCTCGATGATCCGGGCGAGGAGGATAATATCCTGTTGCATAGGTCCTGTACATCCTTCAGGAGGCGGGTCCCGCACACGATGCGTCGGGCGTCGCGATACCGTCGTGCAAACGCTCGATATGGTCGGCGATCGTCCCGACCGCCCGTGTAAACAGTTCGTATTTTGTCGCCGCCGTATCCTTTGTTACCGACGGGTTATTGTAAATTTCGGAAAGCACCGAAGCGCCCAGGCCGGTAAGGTCTTCGACCGACGCCACGATCTCCGCCGTCGAGCTCGGAATTTTTTCCCGGGAAAGAATGACGATCGCCTTGAAAACCGGCATCAGCCGGCGCAGCGACGAAGCGAGCACGCCGCCCAGGCGTCGGGGATCGCGGCTCGCGGTGACGAATTCCTGCGTGAGGCGCAGCGTAAGTCCCGCCACTTCCCGCCGGCATTGCGCCAGCAGGTCGTCGGTGCGCAGCTGCAGGGAAGCGAGAAAATCTTCACCGTAAAGCACACGGTACGCGTGCCGCATGTCGAGAAATTCGACCGGAAACGACGCCAGCGACGACGCGATCGTACGGGGGGTCAGGTAGAGCGGGGCGGCCACCCCGCGGCGCATCCACCGCGCCTGCACGGGTGCGATCGCACGCAGCACGACGGCCGACGTGTCGGCAAGCACGACCAGAATAGTGACGTCCGATGCTCCCGGCCGGTATTCGTGCGAAACGGCGCTCCCGTACATGGTGATGCCGAGCAGACGCTCTCCCGCGGCGCCGGAGAATCCGGCTACCAGGCTGTCGACAATGTCGTTGGGATTTCGTATCACGTCGGTCCGTTCTGTCGGCGTTACTGCTCCCGCCGGGGTTCGGAAGTGTTGATGAGTCGCTGTATCGACACCGAATGCTTTTCCGCCGCGTTGAAATCTTCTCTTATGACCGCGGCGATCTTTTTCGCATACAGTTCGAGCAGTTTCTCCTCCCGGTCGTGGAATGTCTCGTTGGTTGAAATCAGGGTGATGATCGCATCGATATCGGCCGGGAACCGGTATTCCCGCAGAAATGTGCGGAGATGCTGTTGGGCCGTAGTGAACTGGGCCTGCTCCTTCCGGCAATAGAGCATATTGGGAATGAATTCCTTAAGCAGGCGCGATTCGATATCAATTTCCGTCGCGGCGCCCGGGGAGGGTACGGCAACGCCGCCCTGTTCGATCTGGGCGATCAGCGATTCGATCTCATTACGAACATAGTGCATCTGCTGCTCCCGGAACCGGGCCTGATAGACAATGGGAACCGCGTTGACGCTGAGAACGGCGTTGCCGATATTCTTGAACGTCCCGGTGTAAAATACATCACCCTCCTGCGAAACGATCTCCTCCTCGGAATGAAACGGTACCACTTTGGCGGGTGTCGGAATAAACTCCTCAAAATCACCCATATTCTCCAGCCGGTCTTTGAGTTTCTGGGGATCGAGCGCCGATTCGAGACCGCTCATACGGTCGACAAGCTCCGAGAGTCCTTCCCCAAGCTCCTCATCCATCGACAACCCCATCTCCGATTTCAAAAAATCTCTGAGACTGTTCTGTTCCCTGAAATTACCTTGCGCCACGAGCAGGCCGTTGTGGATCATGGAGGCGATGGGATGCTTCATCGCGACAAGATCGTCGGGATCGATATCGATGGTGGCATACACCGTGACCCGCCCGTCGAGACGGTCGGAATCGCCCTTTCTATGTTCCAGAAAAAGCATCGCTTACGGCGCCCCCCCTGTTTTCCCGTTCCGACCGCTTATCGCTATGATCGCCCTGAACATCACTACCGTCGACAACACTATAAGCAGGTGCCATATCCACTCTATTTTCACGCCGGAGATCGCGACAAGCGCACTTCCGACCGCTATGGGCGAAATGGCGAAGCTTGATGCTTTCAGGTACTCTTTCAGCGTTCGCTTCCGCTCAACTCTGAAAATATACGCTGCAAGCGCTAAAAAAAAGATGCTGAAAAAAAACAGCATGCCCTGATGCAGCAGCGTCGAGACGAGATAGCCGAAAAAGATCGTCCCGATATGACGTTTGAGAAACCGCTCGATCTGATCGGCGGTGAAATCGAGGTCTCGTGTGCCGAAAAGGATATTTTCGTAAGTAAATTCCATCGTGGTGCCGGCGGCGAGCGTCACCGCCACTTCGCGCGCTTTCAGAAGTATCGCCGGCACTTTCAGCGGAAT
>JAFGNB010000135.1 GCA_016927235.1 Chitinispirillaceae bacterium | reverse complement strand
TTCTTTCCGCATTCCGCCATGATTTCCCGGCGGATGCGCCGGGTGAGCCGCTGATCGTGGCGGAACAGTTTTTTTTCGACGGTAACCGGCGATTTGATACTCAGTTCGGCGACGACAAAGCCTTCAATCAATCCGGTCAGTCTGAGCGGGACGACCATTGCCACCATGCTGTTGAAATTTCCCGGTGTTCTTTCGTATTCACCCGCCGAAACGGCATTCATAATACCATTTTTCATGCAATCGAGGAAAGTTCCGATGATCTTCATGTCTTTTTCCGTAAGCATCACAATCTCCATTCATGTGAAATCCATCCATTTATTGATTCTTCCCTCAAACGGCATGCTTTTCCGGTAAAGCCGCCCTTTCTATCTCTTGTTTCACGCGGAAGCATCCGGCTGTCTTACCGACCGCACGACATACCGTATCGTACCGGCGGGAACTTTCCAGTCGATGCTGTCTCCTTCGCGGTATCCGAGAAGGGCCGTGCCGAGCGGTGCAAGAACCGAAATCCTGTTGTTGTCGGCATCGGCTTCCCACGGGTAGACGACCGTGCACTCCATCGATTCTCCATCGGACTGATCGATGACCGTGACCGATGAATGCATCGTGATGACATTACCAGGTAAGTCACGGCGCGTCACAACAGTAGCTTTCCCGACCTCATTTTTCAAAGCAGCGCTATACTGGGCGACTGACCCGTCGGTTAAATTTAAAAGTGTTTGCAGGTTCCGTACATCTTCATCAAGGAGAATAATGTTTTCAACGTTAATTTCTTTATCCATTCTTCCCTCCGTTCTGCGTTAAACAAAAAAGCAGTTTTAGCAAAATTCATACCGGCAACAGCTATGGTTAATGAAGTATGGAAACGCTCCCCACCGCCATTCATTCCGTTTCGGCGTCAACATTTATTGAATTCCGAAAGCTTCTTTCAACCTTTGTTGATTAATCCGGAAAAGCCGAAGAGACTTTTACCGCGGCGGCGGTACACACAACGAAATCTACCCGCGAAGTTTCATTCCATTGCCGACGATGGCCGATTTAACTATTTTCATCGATTGCCGCGGCCTCACCTCCCCGTGGTCCCCGCAGGCGATCGCATAATGCGGCTTAATTGCATGCGAATTTCGCTAAAGAAGAAGACGGGTGAAATTCTACTACGAAGCATCCGTGGGAGGGTTCGGCGCTACAGGATTCACCGTGGTAAATCAACTGCAAATTTGGGTCGTGTTCTTTTTTTAAAAAATCCTGCGCCACATCGGGGGACGGGACATTTTGGTTCAAACAGCCGAACTCCGTGATCCAGACGGACCTGCCGGAGCACTCCGCTCAATTGATGTGGCCTTCGAGAAGTAATTACCCGCCAGTTGTATTTCCACCCGTCGCTACTTTATCTCACCCGCGGCCGCCTGCTGTGTTTTCGAAATCAGGCACTCCCACTCCTTCGAGACTTTTTGCGTTCCTCCGCACGCCCAGCATTTGCCGCTGCCTTTGCAGTAAGGGCAGACGCCGCTGCCTTCGCAGTAAGGGCACGGTTCCTTATAGGAAAAGGGTTTAATCACTTCATCGGACAAATTCGGGCTGACGACGGTGCGCTCTTTGAGTCCTTTGCAGTACATGCATTTCCCTGTGCCGTTGCAATACGGGCAGGCGCCGTCGGTAATGTTGGAACATATCGGACAGGCTGTGGCGTCGTAGCGGGCGCTACGCTTATCCATACGGCTGCATGCCGTGCAAACAACCATCACCATGAAAATGATGACGGAATTTCTGGCCATTTCTCCCTCCCTTTGAACAATGGATTTTTTTACCTAACTATTTTTTCGGTGCTATCGCTACCTCTCGGCTGAATTCGCATTAAACGATTGCCATCCGGTATATTTTTATTACCACCATGGTTTCGACTGAAAAGCCTGTGTCTCGGCGGTTTCTTGTGAACCGAAGCATCATGAAAAGAACAGGCAGTAAATATACCACCAATACCTCCGTTTTAACCAGAGGACTCTCATTATGAACAAAGATGAATCTCCGATCCATTCGATGAACGTACGTTTGGGAACGTCTGCAGTCGCATCGTCCGCATCTTCCCTGCCGCAGCTGCAGCCGTGGGTCATCCTGGTCTGTTCGGATCTGGGCTTTATCTCCGGGAAGCCGTGCTCGATCACTGCGGCAACCCTCAATGAAGTGATGTCGGCGAATGAGGTGACGATCAGCGGCACTGTGGAGGCCGGACTTCCCGCGGATATTGCACCGTTTTATATCGAGCATCGGATTGGCGACCTGAAGGATCTTTCTCCCGCAGCGCTTCCCGACCGTCTTCCCGCTCTGCAACAACTGAAAAATGTTTCGACGCTTCTTGATGATATTGTCCGTAAACGAATCGCGCCGGCCGAAGGTTTCAAGCGCATTGCCTCCGTTTCATCGCTGCCGCAGTCGGTCGTGCGGCAACTGGGAACGATAGTAAAGGGCGGCGGCCCGGCCTCGACAGGACCTGCCGCCTCGTCGTCTAAAATCGATTCAATCCTCTCGATGATGGAGGTGGATGCATCGAAATCCGTTGCTCCACCGAAGACGCCGCCGGCCGATTTCGTCGCTGCGCTCACCGAACGAGCGGAGGGCGATGTCTCTCCCGCCGCACTGCTTACCTGTAAAGAATCAATCGATTCGCTGATTAATGCCCTCTGCGACGCGGTTGTTGCGCAACCCTTTTTCAGTGCTGCGGTCTCCTCGTGGAACGGCCTGAAGACGCTCCTGAAAATCGCCGGCCGCCGCCGGGAGGTGCTGGTGTATCTGCACAGTGCTCCGTATGACGCTGCGCAGAGGCACTTCACGGATGCCCTCGCCTTTTGTGCGTCAGAATCATGCACGCCGGATCTGGTTATCTGGGATTATGCGGTACCCGTCGATACCGCTACCCTTCAGCAACTTGAACATATCGGCGCTGCTGCGGATCAGTACAAGACAGCCGTTGCGGCATCGCTCGATTACAATGACGACCTTTATAAAAAGATCCTCAACCAAGAACCGTTGAAAACAGCGCTTGAGCAGCCCGCCTTCATACCGCTGCTGCGGCTGCAGGAGACGAGCAGCGCGCGATGCCTGGCGCTCTGCGCACCCGATGCGCTGCAACAGAGCCAGAGCGATCAAAGGATAAGGGTCAAAGGAGCATGGCTTCTGGCTTTTCAATGGGTTGCCTCAGTGCTCGAAAACAGCTCCCCTTTTCATCTTCAGAACAGCTCCATCACGGCGCTCGACGGGTTCGCATTTCCCAAGCTTTCAAGTGAGACAGTATTTGACGCCAACCGATGCGGAATAACGCTGCTGCGCCCCAACAGCACGACAGCGCCGCGCGTACTGTTCGGCAATACGGAGACCCCCTACGGAAGCCTTCTCTTCAACCTTCTTGTCAATCGAACGGCACGTCTCGCCGCCGGATGGATAGGCGGTCGGGACACAACCATGACGGTTGAAGCGGCCGCTCCGGCATTAACACGGTTTTTGCAAACGCAGCTCAGGCCATATCATATTTTATCTTCCGACGAGTCGGTGGCGGTAAGCGCTGCCGGGGAGAGTCTTCAGGTGACGGTGGATTCCGACATCACGGTCGCCGGCTTCCCGGTGAAGTTTCAGTTTTCGTTTAATTGCCGGGAGTAGGGATCGCGACGTCGAGTGTCCCCAAAAAGCAGGGTGAGCCATCGAAGGAGGGGTATCAATGCATCCCAGCGCCAGGAAATACGGTGTATTACTGTTTGTGACCGGAGTGACGATCTTCCTCGGGACGGCCGCGACACCACCGTCTGATGATCAATTTACCCATAAGGTTGCAGCCGGAGAGTCGATCAGTCTTATCTGCATCGATTATTACGGGTATTATTCTGAGGCGCTCGGAAAGGCGGTGGTTGCGGAAAACCCTTCGATTAAAAATATCGATCTCATCTATCCCAATCAGGTGCTTACCCTGCGAAAACCGGTTGAAGGTGCAAAAACTGCGGATAAGAGCATCCCTGTCGATTCGACCTCCGCCGTTACGCCTTCCTCCCGGCAATCCGGCCCTGATGCTTCAGGTGAAGCGCTGTTTGTTAAAAAAATGAGCATTACGCAGGGCGTGGTTACCTGTGTCGAGGGGACGGTGCGTTTGCGCCGCAGCGCAAGTGCAAAACCGCAGCCGCTGAAAATCAATTCCATTGTCGTCCCCGGTAACAGTATCGAGACGGGAGCCGACGGCCGTGCGGAGATTATTATTAACCGTGAAGCGGTCGTTCGGCTCCGGGAAGGGACGACGACGGTGCTCGAGTCGTTCCGGCCGGCGGCTGCCGGATCGGGGAAAACACGCATCGGTTGTTCCGTGGGCGCATTGTGGACCAAGGTGAAAAAGTTCAAGGACCGCCTGAGCAGGTTCGAGCTGGAACTGCCCACGGCGATCGCCGGCGTTCACGGAACGGTGTACGAGACCACGGTCGCAACGGACAGTTCGTCGGAGGTAAAGGTATTCTCCGGCGAGGTGGCGGTGAGCGGCGGTGGCGGGACGAAAGCGACCGGAGCGGCGTCCGCCCCCGGCGCCCCCTCCGAAGTGGCCGGTCCTCATGAAATCGCCCCCCCGCAGGAGGTCACCATGGAACACTGGACGCGGATCGTGAGGGCCATGCAGAAAATGACCATTGATAAAGAAGGCGCGCCTTCCCGGCCGGTCACTTTTACAAAAACAACCACCGGCGACTGGGAGCGATGGAACAACGAGCGTGACCGGCGGATCGCCGCGCTGTTCGGGGAGCGGGAGCGGTGAACCGGAAAAAGGCCGCCATCCTGACAATCGGTACGATACTCCTGGCGGTTGCGGCGTTTTTACGGCCGCTTCGTTTCATCGACAACCTCTGGTACGACCTCCACTTTACTTTTGCCGCAGCGGACGCCGCCGGTCCGGTCGTCGTGGTCGGCATCGATCCGGAAAGCGTCGAACGATACGGGGCGCTCCCCTGGGACCGGCGCACCATGGCTGCTTTAGTGGAAAAAATCTCCTCCGCACGCCCCGCGGCGGTCGCGCTCGACTTTCTCTTCCCCCGCCGGGGCGGCGCTTCCGAAAACGACAGCCTGGCGGCGGTTTTTTCGCGAACGCCGTGGCTGGTTCTCCCGTTTCGCGCCGACGGAATCATCAGCTCCCCGCAGGAGGTGCGCCAGCCGATACCGAAGGATCTTTTCAAATTCCGACTTTCGCGAATTGTCAATAAAACCTCCCTTGACGACATTCTGGTGTATGCGGCGGAGAAAGTCTCCGCGGCTGACACGCTTTTTACCCCTTTCGCGC
Organism: Chitinispirillaceae bacterium; assembly: GCA_016927235.1. Classification (GTDB taxonomy): domain Bacteria; phylum Fibrobacterota; class Chitinivibrionia; order Chitinivibrionales; family Chitinispirillaceae; genus JAFGNB01. The sequence continues at coordinate 1,066 of JAFGNB010000135.1, read as the reverse complement.
GCTGCGGCGGCTTCCTCAATGTTTCCACAAGCAACACCAGCCAGAAGATCCGCGAGACGATACAGGTGATCCGCGTTGGGGATGATTACTTCCCCTCGTTCGGCATCGCCGCCGTTGCGGCATACTGTACGCTGCCCTCTGCCGAACTGGTGCTTGACGGCCGGGGCTCTGTCGCCGTCGGCAGGTACACGGTCCCCGTGACATCGTATGCGGCGAGCACGGCCATCAATTTCCGGAGCGAACGGTCGCAGGTCCCTTCCGTTTCAGCCGCGGAGCTCCTTGACGGCTCGGTTGATCCGGAGCTCCTTGCGGGCAAGCTCGTGTTTGTCGGCGTGACCGATCCCGCCTCAGGCGCCGACTTCTTTATTACACCGGTAACAACCCAGTTTCCGGGAGTGATGGTCTGGGCCACCATGGCAACGGACATCCTGGAAGGAAAAATCCTGCACCATCCACAGTGGCCGCTCTCTCTTGCAGGGGCTGTTCTTATGCTCTTTCTGTTTCCAGGATGCGCCCTCATTTTTCCGGCGCGGAAACGGCGGGTAACCCTCGTACTGGGGGGAGCGCTAGTACTAATTAGCTTTATTATCAGCATCATACTGTTTCGTAGCGCCCACACGATATGGAACTTTCCCTCCATTGTCTATGCATGGTTTTTTTCGTTGCTCTGGCTTGCGGCGCTTCGTGCCGATCCGACGCTCGCCGGTCCGATCGCACTAAGGCTTGAGCTGCAAAATCCGCCTGACGACGCTTTTCCAGCGCCGCCAACACCTACAGAGCTTACCCAAAAACTCCCGCACACCGATACGACCGGTTTTATCACAAAACTGCTGAGCTCGCCCGGCGCACAGGCGGAGACTGGAAGTGAGCCCGCCACGTTGTCGGGAACAGTCGTCGAGGTGAAGCGTGAGGAGCTTTCCTCCCAGCCGCGGCCGCGGCCGATGGCTGCCGATCTCGATTCCATGCCACGCGATCTTGCGGGTGGCACGATCGTCCGGCTGCTGGGAACCGGGGGAATGGCGGACGTTTACCTGGTATGGCACCCGCGTCTGGAGGCGTATCGCGC
>JAFGNB010000134.1 GCA_016927235.1 Chitinispirillaceae bacterium | reverse complement strand
GTCAAGGTGATGAAGCCGGGCTGCAGCGAGAATTTTCTTTCGCGGTTTGAGACCGAAATTCGCATTATCGCAAAACTCGATCACCCCAATATCGTCCATTGCTACAATGTAGGGCAGTGGCACAGTCTCCCCTACCTTGAAATGGAGTATGTGCACGGCGCCTCCATGGAGGAGATCATCAAAAAGTGGAATAGTGTGACGGTTGAACAGGCGCTCTTCGTCGGGATACAGGTATGCCGCGCGCTGCACTATGCGCATAATCAGGTAATGACGATCTATGGAAAAACATACCGCGGGATCGTGCATCGTGATCTGAAGCCGGCAAATATCATGTTGAGTCGCGCGGGACAGATCAAGCTGACTGATTTCGGCATTGCCCGGCCCGGAACGGTCTCCCTCCATACGGTTGATACCGGCAGTGTGGTGGGAACCCTTCCCTACCTTGCGCCCGAACAGCTCGATCGGCATGAGCTCACCGCAAGTGCCGATATTTATGCCTTGGGAACGACGATCTACGAATGTATCGCAGGAGAACGCGCTTTTCCGCAAACGGAAATTCCGGCGCTGCTTCGCGCAAAAAGCATCGGCGCCTACAGGCCGCTTTCGCGTGCAGCACAGATCTCGACTGAAATCGCAGGCATCATCGATACGGCAATGGCGGTCGACCCGGGGAAACGGTTTTCCGATGCGCAGGCGTTCGGCGAAGCGCTTGAGCATGCGCTCTTCGGAATCTGCGGGTACGACGCGACCGCACCCGTCGCCGCGCTTATCAGGCGCATCTGGAAAACATAGAGAGGACGTTATGCCCTATTACTATTTGGAAATGGTACGCGGCAGCATTGTCGGGAAGCGGTATTACGTCCCCGACGGCGCCGTGAGTATGGGCAGGAGCAGTCAGAACACGATCGCGCTGCCCCCGGCGGAGAAAAGCGTTTCCAGCCACCACGCGATTCTTTACAAATCACCCGAACGGATCCTCGTGCAGGACCTGCAGAGCACCAACGGCACCTACGTCAATGACGAACGGATCAACGAACGCGACCTCGCACCGGGCGACGTCATCGGCTTCGGCAAGGCCGGACCGCGCCTGAAACTCATCGTTTCCGACGCTGAGCTTGACACTTCAGCGCCTGCGGAAAACAGTGCGTTCGGCGAACGGACCAGCATCAAAACCCATGAGGAGGCCGGTCCCATCCTGATGTCGAAAGAAGCAACCGCAAACGAGGATAAAAAGACCGTTTTCAGGCTCAAACAGAAGCGTCCGGCCCCTATCGGTGAGACGGCCAACCCCTCGGTGACCGTGGAATTGGAGCAGAAATTGATCGATAAAAGCATCGGTCAGAAGGACATGCGGCGTCTGATGAAGGAGGGCAACCGTCTTGAAAGGATCGTTAAGCGGGGAAACCTGGGGGAAACGCAGGCGGCAACGCTCATGACCGCCTACAATGCGCACCATTCGATGAGGCGGCAATGGTTCTATGCCTTCGCGGCGATCGTCTTCGTTTCCGTCGCGGTCTCGTCGTTTTTCGGCATCCGCGCTTTTCAGTACAAGCATCTCGTAACGAAAGCGAAAACGATCAAGCGGGACCTCGATGAATATGAAAAGAAAATCTCCGCCGCGAAGAACGATCCGGAAAGAAACAGGCAGGAGCTCGAGGCGCTCATTTCTCAGCTTGAAGAAAAGCAGAAGTCGCTCTCGTCGCTTAAAACCCGCATGACCGAAGACGATTTCGGCGAGTTCTATTCCGATCCGCTCGAAAAGCGGATCGACGAGGTACTGATGCGGTTCGGCGAAACCGACTATCATATACCGCACGAAATGATCGACCGCGTCCGTTATCATATCGAGTACTATTCCGGAAACCTCCATGCCACCGTCGCCCGTTATCTTAAACGTAAAGATAAATACTTCCCCATGATTCATCGTGTTTTCCGCGAAAAAAACCTGCCGATCGAACTCGCTTACGTTTCGATGCTCGAAAGCGGTTTCAATCCCATGGCGCTCAGCCATGCCGGAGCGCGGGGATTGTGGCAATTCATGCCGAAAACCGGACGCCAGTTCGGGCTGAGGGTGAGCGACAATGTCGACGATCGGACCGATCCGCAAAAGGCGACCTATGCCGCGGCCGAATACTTCAAGGAGCTGATCGGGATATTCGGTGGCAAGAGTTCCGTAATGCTCTGCATGGCGGCGTACAATGCCGGTGAGGGGCGGGTGATGTCCGCACTGCGGAAAATCGACGATCCAATGCGCAATCGCGATTTCTGGTATATCTACCGCATGGGATACCTTGCGGAGGAGACCAATGAATACATACCCCGCGTCATCGCCTTCATCATCATTTCGGAGCATCCCGAAGATTACGGCTTCGGCGATTACGCCCGGGCCGGTGTGGATACCGCCTCGCTGGAAGCGGAAACCGATTTCGTCGAGTTCGATTACCGGATTGAATAATGTGCAGGGGTTCTTATTGTTACTTGACAGATGATGAGTGGGAGCGGCGCATCGCTCGGTTTGCGGCCATAGCCCGGTCGTGCACCCTCTGTCCACGCAACTGCCATGTCGACCGTTTTTCCGGTGAAAGGGGTTACTGCAACGCGCCGGGAGAGCTGGTGGTATCGAGTGTTTTCCCGCACCACGGTGAAGAACCGCCCCTTTCCGGCACCGGCGGGTCGGGGACGGTTTTTTTCACCTATTGCACACTTCAATGCTGCTTCTGCCAGAACTGGCAGATATCGCATGAGGCCGAGGGGCGGCCCTTCACGCCCGGAGAACTTGCGGAAAAAATGCTGGAACTGCAGGAACAGGGCTGTCACAACATCAATCTCGTGACGGCGACCCATTTTCTTCCGTGGCTGCTGCGCGCCCTGCAGGTTGCTGCAAAAAAAGGGCTCTTCATTCCACTGATTTACAACTGCGGCGGTTACGAGCACGCCTCGACGATCGCCCTGCTCTCGGGCATCATCGATATCTATCTTCCCGATATGAAATACGGCGGTAACCGGGCGGCCCAGCTCTTTTCCCGCACGGCGAATTATCGTTCGTTCAACCGCACCTCACTGCGTGAAATGTTCCGTCAGGTCGGCGCGCTTACGATCGACAACGACGGCGTCGCCCGCCGCGGCCTCTGCCTGCGGCACCTCGTACTGCCGAACAACCTTGCCGAAAGTGAAGCAATACTCGATTTTCTCACCTCGGCGTTTGATCCCGCCGATATTTATATCAGCCTCATGGCGCAGTACCGCCCCCTTTACCGGGCTGCCGAATTTCCTGAAATCAACCGCCGGGTGACCGCGCAGGAGTATGAAAGCGTTAAAAAAGCGTTTATCGACGCCGGGTTTCCGGGATTTTTTCAGGAATTCGACGGCCTTGACGAGTCGTTCCTTATCGATTTCACTGCACGGAAGGAAAAGGCGCTGACCCCACGCTCCGCCCCGGGCAGCCGGAACGCTTCCCCCCCGGACTTATCGTCCAAAGGGAGGCCTGAAAGCACCGCCTCTCTTTCGCCGAACGGGGAAGAGGTTAGATAGAGGGTTTTTCGCCTGCCGTTCAGTGCTTTTCATGAAAAAATGCGCGAATTTAAAAAGTATTCCGGCAAAAAAAAGCGCTTTAATCGCATGGCTGTGCCATTTCGATTTTTTTCGGAACATAGTGCACCCCCAAAGAAAATAGATCTCTCGTGCCGGAAAAGCCATTTTTTGGTACAGGGAGGCGTCTCTGCATATCCCGCTACTGCTTTCAAATGATATATGAAAGTGCGATTTCATTCTTTAAAAAATGCCCCCGGTTTTCAGAGCGTCGCTCCCCCTTCCCTCCTGCTTCCCTCTCAGCGGCCGTGTACCCTGCACCACACCTTGGAATCCTGCTTCAGTGCGCCACGCGATACACCTGAAACGTCCGTCCCGGCGGATTGCCGACCCATGCATACGGGAGCCGGTCATTCCCGTAGAACCCCGCCCTTCCACCGATCGTCCGCAGGGGAAAAATCGGGTACGTTAATGAATCGATCAGTCGGAGCCTGCCGCCGAGTGCAATGAAGACGTCAAGGTCATCCCGGTAAAAGCGGTTTTTAACGACGAGATCACCCTTTATCGGAACCGCATCCGGCCGGGTAAGGCTTTCCGCACCGATGCGGTGCATGTAGTACAAATAACCGAGCCTGCCCTTAAAAAAGACGGTCTGCTCCGGGAAACGGGCCTTGAGATCACGGGCCGCCCTTTTCTCCGCATTGACAATATCATAATCGCTCATGGAAAGCGACAGCGACAGCAGCAGCGACGTTCCGATTGCCGCCCGCCAGAATCGCCGCTGCGATTGAGGCGAAAGGCACCATTCCGCCGATTTCGCCGACAGAAGTATGAATATAAAAATGAAGGCGAGCGAATACCTGACCGCATAAAGAGTCAGAAATAACCCTCCCGCTATCTGGAGGACGGCATGGATGAGAAGCGCAGCACCCTGCAGGTCGAGCGTTGTGCGCCTTCGCCGTACGGAGGCGAAACTCCCGTCTGTAACCGTACCGGAATTGCTTTTTTGAAACCCGCTCAGGGCAAAAAGCGGCAGTTGCACCATGAGTGTCCCTCCGGCAAATGCGCAGACCCAATAGACGAGTGCGGAGGTAACCGAGTAGTGTAGAAAAACGACCAACAACGACGACCAGAGAAACGTTCCGATTCCAACAATTGTCCCCAGCCGCAGGCAGCGCCGCGACTTCCACCAGAGAAAAAGGACGAGGGGTGGAACGAGATACCCGCCGCCGATGTAAGCGATCATCCGCTCAAAACGGTACCTGATATCGCCGAGCAGGTAGTCTGCATGCCCGTTCTGCGTCAGTTGCCACCCGTGGAAATAGTACAGGTTGTGAAGGAGCCAGAGCAGATTGCACCCCGCCGCCGG
>JAFGNB010000133.1 GCA_016927235.1 Chitinispirillaceae bacterium | reverse complement strand
GATTTCGACGGCGGTCGATTATACGGCCGGAAAACTGATTACCCGCACCGGCGCCACGCAGCGGCAGAAAAACGGCGCGCTTGTCATGTCGTGCATTTCGAATCTCGGCATGCTCGGATTCTTCAAGTACTTCATGTTTGCGGCGGGAGGAATCAACCGGCTGACGGCGCTGTTCGGGGGCGGCGCCGCGATTCCGGTTCTGCAAATAACCCTTCCGATCGGCATCTCCTTCTATACCTTCCAGACCATGAGCTACACGATCGACGTATGGCGCGGCGAGGTGCCGCCGGCGAAAAATCTCGCCACGTTTTCCTGTTTCGTCGCGCTTTTTCCGCAACTGATCGCCGGGCCGATCGTCCGGTATATCGATGTCGCGCAGCAGCTTGATAAGAGGAAATCATCCCTTGAGGTCTTTTCGGCGGGCGCCGGCCTTTTCATTCTCGGCCTTTCAAAAAAAATCCTGCTCGCCAACCCGGCGGGACTTGTTGCCGATGCGGTATTCCGGGCGGACGCACCCACGGTCGTGTCCGCCTGGTGGGGCGCGCTTGCCTACCATTTCCAGATCTATTTCGATTTCTGCGGTTACAGCGACATGGCCGTCGGACTGGGACGGATGTTCGGGTTTGAGTTCATTAAGAACTTCAACGCGCCATATCATTCGGTAAGCATCACCGACTTCTGGCGGCGGTGGCACATTTCACTCTCCACCTGGATCCGTGACTACCTGTACATTCCCCTCGGAGGAAACCGGCGCGGCGCAGGACACACCTATGTCAATCTGCTCATTTCGTTTTTCCTCTGCGGGTTGTGGCACGGCGCGAAAACAACTTTTGTCTGCTGGGGGCTGTTTCAGGGAGTTTTTCTGATTCTGGAGCGGCTGCGGGGGAAAAAGAGCCTTTACGGCGGACTGCCGGCCTGGGCGGCGGTCGTTGTCACCAATCTGATCGTGCTTTTCGGATGGGTGCTGTTCCGCGCTCCCGATCTGCCTCAGGCACTCCGCTACTGGCGCGCCATGACCGGGACGATTTCGACAGGCGGCGCATCACTGCTGCTGCAGGCGGAGTTGTTCAGTACGCAACACATGGCGACGATGTCACTGTGCGCGATCTTTATCTGGCAGCCGGTGCAGGCCTATGAGTGGGTCGCGCGGCGGTCGACCGTTAAATATATCGTGCTGGCGTCCCTCTTCGTCCTGGCGGCGGCTTCGATGTTCACCCAGGCCTTCAACCCGTTTCTTTACTTTCAGTTCTAGGGGCGTTGATGAACAACCGGAAGGCGCTGTTTTTTTCTCTGCTGTTCTGCTCGATGATCTTCTCGGTGCCGGTTATTCAATCGGTGCATGAACTGCTGCAGGGGAGCCGGATCCAAGCCGCCGACATCCTCGTCGACACGTTCATCACCCCGCACCGGCGTCAACAGGCGATCGCGGCACATGCCCGCGGCATCCTCGATACGCTGCAACGCTGCGAACGGCTTATGCACCGTGCGGAAGCGACGGATGCGTTGTACGGATGCGCCGAAGAGGCGTTGACAAATGCAATATCGATGAAGGGCAGGGCGACCGAGGCAAACCGGCACATCACCGACACCGCCGGTGTCGCTGCACGTCAATCCGATTCACTGGTCCGAAACATCGAAGCGCTGCTCGATTTGATTGACCAAGGGGAATATGCGACCGCCGCACGGCATCTGAAAACGGCACTCGGCATCGCCGGACGGATTGACCGAAACGAAAGCAGATCGGGAACGGTGACGCGTTTTTTCCGCCTCACCGCACGGGCCTTGCTGGGGGAGACCGTTTTCAACCGACGATATTTGCGCGCCTACGAAAAAGAGATCGAAACCCGGTCAATTGCCGCCATGTCGATCCGGCCCGTCGTGCAACTGGGCCGCTTTGCGCTTCTGGGGGACCTCGGGATAAAAGCGATACGTGGAAGATCAGGGTGGCTTTTTTACCGGCCCGATGTCGAGTACCTCTATCGTCCGCCGGTGCAAGATGTACGGTCGAGAATCGTTGACGGCAATGATACCCCGCTGCTCGACGATCCAATCGCGACCATTATTGATTTCAAGAAACAACTGGACGCGCGGGGTATCGAACTCATGATGGTTATCGTCCCCGGAAAAGGGAGTATCTACCCCGACCTGATTACCAACAGAATCAAACCGGGAACCCCGTTGTCTCACTCAACCGCAATCATCACACTGTTGCGTCAACAGGAAGTGACGGCGGTTGACCTCTTCGGGCCGTTTCTTGCCGGCCGCAGGAGCGATTCCATTGCCGGAGACTCGCTGTATCTTGCCCGTGATACCCATTGGAGAAGCCGTGGGGTGCGACTCGCCGCACAAACGGTCGCTGAAAGCGTTAGAAGATTCCCGTGGTACAACGATGATCATATCATCGCATCCTTTTCGATCGACACACTTCAGGTTGAGCGACGTGGAGACATCGTGGAGATGATTAAACTGCCGAATGTGCGGATTTTTGGACTCCCCGCCGCCTTTGCACCGGAAGTGACAAAATGCTTTCAGGTAGTGCATAATTATCCTGATGATCACGGCCGTATAATTGAACAACGGCCTTACAGCAACGATTTCAAGAATTCAAGGATACTTGTACTCGGCGACAGTTTTTCACGCATTTATCAAACCGACGAGCCGGGGGGAGCGGGTTGGATTGCCCATCTTGCTTTTGAGCTCTCAGAGCCGCTCGCGTCGATCATAAGCGACGGCGGTGCCTCAACCCTCGTAAGGGAGAAACTCGCACGAAACGCAGGCGTACTGAAAGGAAAACGACTCGTCATATGGGAATTTGTCGAACGGGACCTTCGCTACGGCGAATCGGGGTGGCAACTGATCACCCTTCCAGCGGAATGAACCGGCATGCGGTAATGCGGCCGCATTGTGCGCACATCATGCTTCCGGTGCTTATCTCCACAGCCCTTCTTTCGGGCATGCCGTATAAAGAGCTGGTGCGCGGTTTCAACCGTATCAGATCGCATGTATCAGTGAGGAAAATCACCCGTCCGACCCTTGCCAATCTCGACTTCGCAGCCTATGACCGCAATCCCCTCCTCTATGATCCCCCCGCGCGAAAGCCAAAAAAAGCCCCCAGGCAGGTGGCGATCGAAGGCCTGACGTTTGTCGGCGCCCTGAAAAAACCGGTTCTGCACCTTGGTGCGACACCCCTCTCGGACGCGGAAAAACAGCAGCCGCTGGCATGGAAACCGTTTATCAAGCGCGCCTGGCAGGCGGTCAAGGATGACAAGCTGCAGTATTGTGCCGGCCGCATCAACAGTTACAAATGGGCGGATCCCCTGGTGTTTCAACCGTATCAGGAGGTGACCACTCTCTATATCCATTTCCATGAAGCGAACGCCGAGCTCTGGGTCAAGGTCGAGTTCGCGCCATGGGTCGATTTTATCGACGAAATCACCGATGAGGACAACGACGGCTGCCGAGAAATATATGGAAAATTGAATACCGACGGGGTCAATCACGATTCGCTCGCGAAAATCATCGCCTGGGCCAGACATGACTATACCGCCAGAGTCCTTTCCGCATCTGAGATGACCGACTGGGCAACCGATCTTGCATCGTACTGGTATCCGACGAGGAACACCGATCTGCTCGCCCTTGCAGACAACGGGGCATGGCCCGATGCAAGAACCGGTAAAAAAGCCCTGCGAGAACTTGCCGGATTAACCGTAGTCCATCCGCTCGCCGTTATCGAGGGAAAGCCGGTTTCTCCCGATAAGCCGATCTATAACGTTTTCGTCGTCGAGGCGGCAACGGCGCATACGGCCTCGCAACATGCGGTTTCCGGCCGTACGGAAGCGGCGACTGCCGAAAAGATGCTCGACGTCGTTCTTTCCGATAATTTCCGCAGCAACAACCGGATCTTTACCGAAGAGATTGCACGCCACGGATCCTATAAACAATGGGAGGAGGCGAATACGCCCTTCTTCGATGCACTCCGTTCGTGGCTGCTCGAATTCCCCCCCGAACAGATGGGGCTTGAGGGCAAGGGTGGGTGGCTTTTTTTCCGGAAATCGATCGATTATATTCTCGGCGGCGATCTCGCGCTTCAGTCCGAACTGACCAATCCGTTGCCGCACATCATCGAATTGAAAAATTATCTTGCCGAGGGTGGGGTCGATCTGCTCTTCGTCGCCGTCCCGAACAAGGAAGAGGTCTATTTCGACCGGATCAGCGACTCGGTTCCCGTTCCGGCGATATCGCTGGTATATCCATACGGCAGAAAATTTCTCGCCGACCTGCAGCAGGCCGGAGTCGAGGTGGTCGATCTTCTGCCCGCCTTTCTCAAAGCAAAGGCTGAGGACGTTCCGGCGGGAATTGAGGTCTACCAGCGGCAGGATACCCACTGGAGCGGCCGGGGAATGGAAATCGCCGCCGATCTGATCGCCAAACGGATCAAGGCATTTTCATGGTATCAACGGTTCACCGATACGGTATCATACACCCTTGCCGATACGATGGTTTCCCGGTTTGGCGATCTTGCCGAGCGGCTTCCGCAGGACCGTCAGGCGGACTGCAGACCTCAACTGCTTCCTCTGCGCAGGGTGTTCAGTCCCGACGGCACGCCTTATGACGGCAACCACGTTGCCGCCCCGATTCTTCTTATCGGCGACAGCTTTACCGGCGTATTCGAACTGGTCGATTGCAAAAGCGCCGGCATCGGATCGCACATCGCCTACCGCACCCGGATCCCCGTCGATATCATTACGAGCTGGGGAGGCGGTCCGATGGTACGGCAGAAAATGCTCCGGATGCGGGGGAACTATCTCGACCGCAAGCAGGTGGTTGTCTATCTCATGGTTGCACGGGATCTGTTCCGGTATTCGCAGGGATGGGAACCGCTGCTGCAGGGCACCGAACCCTGAACGCCGGTGGAAGGAGACGATAGGACCGTATGAACCGTTTCACCCCCGGCATTGTTGCTCTCGTTCTGCTCTGTTCGCCCCCCGGAAGGGTGCTGCATGTTGACAACAAAGAAGCAATCCCGTATACCGCCGAAGACGACCGGCTGAAACAGCGGGTGATTCGTTCGCTGGTAAAGCACCGGCTTATCACCGCACCGCAGAAATTTTCCTGCCGGGTGAACGTCATGCGGATGGGGCGGCGCTACATAGTGGAAGTGTGGCCTGACGGCATCTCGGCGAAGTGCTGTTTCGGCGTCAAAATGAAGAAATGGATGTTGCTGCCCGTTGAGCGGTATATCGACTGCCGGGATACGGTAAAAACCGGGACGGCTACCGGCGTCCCTTCGGACTCTCCTGATGAATAGGGTCTGGCATCCATAGCGCCCGCCACGGCTGTAAAGATAAACCCCCCGCAGCCGCATTTTTCTCCGGGAAAACAATTTTTACCGCACTGCGACTCCTTTTTTAAAAATCGGAGGTATTTTATTACTAGCAGGTTGTCGGCTTGCCGGGTCGTTGCATCGGGGTGAGTTCGCTCATGCCTCTTCATTTTTTTCTTTTTTTAACCATCACGGTTTTTCTGCAGAGCAGAACCTTTGCTGAAAATCATACCGGCACTTTTTCAGATTCAGGATCAGCCATCGATACTTTTTCGGAGGGCGGTCAACCGCAGCCTGACTCCGTGGAAAATATACATCGACTCAAGCGGATGGTAGTAACATCTTCGAGGATCGTTCGGACGCAACGTCCGACGGCACAACCTGAACAGGTCTTCTCATCGGAGGAGGTGAATTCAACCGCGGGCGCAGGGGGGGATATCTGCCGATATATTGCGACCCTGCCTTCAACGGTCTCGTCACTGGGAGAGAATTTTGATAATGCGCTGTATGTACGCGGCGGAAGACCGGCGGAGGTTATTTTCGTTGTCGACGGCATCGAGCTGGAAAACATCAACCATTTTTCCCAGGCAAACGGATCGGGGGGACCGGTCGGTTTCATCAACAGCGACTTCGTAAAAAAAGTGGATTTCTTTACCGGGAACGCTCCGGTTTTCTATCCTTCCCGCCTCTCTTCGGTCATTGCCATCGACCTGAAAAGCGGCTCATTCACGCGGCGGCGCAATAGGCTCGGATGCAAGTTGACCGGCGGCATGTTTTCCACCGACGGACCGTTTTTGGAAGGAAACGGTTCGTATGTACTGGCCGGCAGGTATATCGACTTCTCCACGCTCAAACGCTTCATCAATGATCGCGGCATCCCCCGTCTCGGCGATCTGTACATAAAAGGAATGCATCTGGGAGAGAAGCGGGGCGACCTCTCGCTGAGCGGCATTTTTTCATACAATGCATTCAATCTGCATTACCCTGTTGTCGAGGCTGAGGATGTATCGGCACGTCTCCATGAGAACACCATCGAGGAATCTCAACGCATCGTACAGGGCGGATGCGGGATTGCCTATCACCTGAAGCGCGAAAAAGTGTCGCATCGGACGGATATTTCGCTCTCGTTCCGAAACGGCGGCAGCGACGACTCGCTGTATTCTTTTTCCGATACCTTTTTTATCTCCCGTTATGCGGACAACCCGGTTCGAAAAGACCGGGACAGCCGGTTTCGTGCCGTTCTCACCACGAAATCGGATATCGCTTTCGGCAACGCCAGGTTCCTGACGTTCGGGATGAGGGGCAATTACCAGCAGTACCGTTTTTATACAAATGATAACCGGTGCTATCAGGGGCTGTATACCTTCTGTTCCGACAGCGGACCGATTGCGCTCGAGAGAATCGAGCTTCCCCGCAGGCGGTCGATGTACCTTGACGGCCTCGAGGCGGGCGGCCATGCCGAGTTGACCGCAGAGACGGACCTGCTCAAGCGGTCGATCGGCGTGAGATTCGATTATTATCAGTTGTTATGTGATGTCGCCCTGTCGCCGCGTCTGGCGATTACGCTGCGAAAGGAAAGTATCGGGTCATTTTCGGCGACCTGCGGCATCGGGCACCAGTTTCCCACCGATATGCCTTCGCTGTTTTTCTACTTTTTTTCCTGGTTTACTGAAATGTCCGACGATTCCGCCGCCGTTCGCGCCCGGTCATTTCTGGAACTGCTGAAGCCGTTGCGCTGCTACCAGACCTCGGCGGGTTTCGAACGGCGGATCGCATCATGGATGGAGTTGAAAACCGACGCCTACGTCAAATGGTACGACCGCGAGTACCACTTCGTCTCTCCCAAGATGCAGGAAGTGCTCTATGTCAACAACGAAGGAGAATGGACGCTCCACCCGCAAAACAGTCAACGGCGGGCATTCGGCGTTGAGCTGGCGCTCAACAGTCCGAAACGGAATGGAATCAACTATTCCATTGGAGGGTCGATATTCGATGTCAAGAACCGGTACAGTGACGGGAAATGGTACGATGACTGGACCAACGTCCGTTATACGGCATCGTTTTCCCTGGGTATCCGCCTGTTTTATAGCCATTTTCTTTCCATCGGGGCTCAGGGACACGGCGGCAGGCCGTTCTGCCCGGAGGTTATCGTCGAGGACTGCATCGGGAGAAAGTCGTCCATATACGAACCCGGCAGTCGATATTACTCGCAACGACTCGACCGCCTCTTCTCCACGCACCTCCGTTACGGCTTCGAAAAAACCTTCCGCCGCCTGTCGGCCGAATTGTTCGTCGAAGTGCTGAATTTGTTCAACAACCAGCCGATACTCGAATATCGTTTCAACGGCGAGGGGTTTGAGGAAATCAAACCTTTCGGGATATTGCCGATTATCGGTGGGAAAATCGTGTGGTAGTGCGGAAGGGGGGACGGCGCGGTCTCCATTTTTCCATTTTCAAGGAAGAAGCGGGGGGGGGGACGTCCCGTTTACATTATTACATTTTCGAAGACGACAAACCGACTAATCAGCCGATACAACGATTCAACGCCCGATGAAATGATGAAAAGGACAATGAAATTATAGACTTCTCTTCTTTACTTTTGACCTCGCTGCTTGTCGCTTTCTTTTCAGCGATTCTTTACATTTTTCGCATTCTCCCCTGATCAGGTTTACTGAAGCGGGCGGGTCGCCGCCCGCACCCCGACCAAAGGGAGTTCTACAGCAAACTCCCTTTGGAATCCCGCGCCGCGCCGCAGCGCCGGCTGATCGCTCCGGTTCAGGGAGACCGCAAAACTCGACTTGGCAAAAAGACGCCAAGTCTCGGACAGTTGCGGTCTCTTATCCTTCACCTCCGCGGCCGGCGCTGATGCGGGGGAAGACGCCGTGTCGCCATTCCAACATTTTCAAAGCGGAAATGGAATCGAATGAAAACAAATCGTGTGGCACGGTCATCAGACCGTGACATTCTTTCATGATAAGAGGGATATATTGAAATTGTCAAATTCCCCTCGCCGATAGGAGAGGGGGCCGGGGGGTGAGGTCACCGCGGCACGACGAAAAGAATATCTCAAATGTAAGGGCGCGCCGCGGCGCGCTCCTTCCCGGTAAATAAAACTCCCACGCCGCACTAACGGCTTTTCGCCCCGGTTGCATGGAGAGCCTGATGCTTGACATGTAAGGGCGTTCAACTGAACGCCCTTACATTATCCCCCTCCACCCCGGCGCACCACACAACCTGTTGGCGAACGACGCGATACAAGCTATATTTATAATGAAAGAAATCTCCGCACCCCTGCAGGGAGTTGAAACTACCATGCTTCGACTACGCTCAGCAACCATCCCTCGACAGGCTCGGGAACCATGAAAAACGCTATGTTGCTTATTACGCTGCTATTCCTCGTTACAACCGCTTCCGCGAAACTCACGAAAGGAGAATATGTCGAAGGCAGGTTGCTGGGGAAACTCAAGGCGGGGATAACGCTTAACGCCGGGGTGACGCCTACGGCAACAGG
>JAFGNB010000132.1 GCA_016927235.1 Chitinispirillaceae bacterium | reverse complement strand
GCCGCGGCCCCCATATCGTGAACACCGCCGTCATTAAGGCGTTCAAGATCCTTTCGATCGCCGGCGCCTACTGGAGGGGCAACGAGCACAACCGGATGCTCCAGCGCATTTACGCGATCTCTTTCCCGAAGCGGGAGCAGCTTGACGAATATCTAAAACTTGTCGAAGAGGCGCAGAAACGCGACCACCGCAAACTCGGCAGGGATCTCGACCTCTTCTCCTTCCATCAGGAAGGCGCCGGTTTTCCCTTCTGGCACCCCAACGGGGCAGTGCTTTACACTACCATCCTCAATTACAGCCGGCAGCAGCACCTGAAGGCGGGGTACCGGGAAGTGAGAACGCCGATCATCCTCAACGAGGAGCTCTGGCACCGCAGCGGCCACTGGGACAAGTACCGCGAAAACATGTACTTCACCGAAATCGACGAAGCGGTCCATGCGGTAAAACCGATGAACTGCCCCGGCCACCTGCTTATTTACAAAAGCAGCGCCCGCTCCTACCGGGACTTTCCGCTTAAGTTCTTCGAGTTCGGCCTTGTCCACCGCCACGAGAAGGCGGGGGTGCTGCACGGGCTGTTTCGTGTCCGTCAATTTACCCAGGACGATGCCCATATTTTCTGTACGCCGCTGCACATCGAGGAACAGGTCACCGACGTCATGCGGTTCGTCATGGACATGTATCATACCTTCGGGTTTGAACGTTACGCCATCGAGCTTTCAACGCGTCCCGAAACATTCATCGGTTCCGTCGATATGTGGGAAAAAGCGGAAGCTGCGCTTAAAAACGTGCTCGAACATCAGAAAATCGACTATCGGCTCAATGCCGGCGAGGGCGCCTTCTACGGACCGAAAATCGATTTTCACATCAAGGACGTTCTGAACCGCAGCTGGCAGTGCGGGACCATTCAGCTCGACTTCAGTATGCCTGAACGCTTCGAGCTGGAATATACCGACGCCGACGGACGGCGTAAACGGCCGGTGATGATCCACCGCGCCCTTTTCGGGTCGATGGAACGTTTCATCGGCATCCTTCTGGAACAGTACGGCGGCGCCCTCCCGTTCTGGCTTGCACCGGTCCAGGTGTGCATCCTGCCGATCGCCGACCGTTTTCTCGATTACGGGCGCAGCATAGGCGACCGTCTTGCGAAGGAGGGGTACCGGGTCGAAGTTGACGATCGCAATGAAAAAATCGGCTATAAAATCCGCGAGTCGGAGGTTAATAAAACGCCTTTCATGGCGATCGTCGGAGAAAAAGAGCGGCTTTCCTGTTCCGTTTCGGCGAGAAAACACGGCGGAGGCGACCTGGGTCCGCTTTCAGTCGATGATTTTATCTCACTCCTTGCGTCAAATAACCGAAACGGTTCATCAACGTAACACGGGTTAAAAGGAGGTTACCTATCAACAACAGATTCCGTCCGCCGATCAGAGAAGACAAAACGCGAATTAATAGTGAAATTCGGACCCCGCGTGTCCGGGTCATCAGTAACAGCGGTGAAACGCTCGGCATCATGCCGATAGCCGAGGCGTTGCTCCATGCCGAAACTGCGGGTCTCGATCTGGTCGAGGTCGCTCCGATGGCCGATCCGCCGGTGTGCCGGATAATGAATTACGGCAAATTCAAATATGAAAAATCAAAAAAAGCCAAAGAGGCCAAGAAAAAACAGCATGTCATGCATTTAAAAGAGATTAAACTGCACCCGAAGACCGACGAGCACGACTTCAAATTCAAGATGGAGCATGCGCGCAAATTCCTTATCAAAGGCGACCGGGTGAAGGCGACGGTTGTTTTCAGGGGGCGCGAGATTACCCATATTGATTTCGGGAAAGAGGTGCTGGATCGATTCGACGGCTTTATCAGCGATCTTGCGCAGGTGGAACAGGCGCCGAAAATGGAGGGGCGTAATCTGAGTACCATTTACGTTCCCGACAAATTGAAAATCAAGGAATTTCTGCGGAAAAACGGAGTCGAACGCAAAAAAGAGGCCGCCGAAGCGGCCGGAACGACCTGACAATACGACTTTACAACCTTATCGACAACGGAGTTGCCCATGCCGAAAATGAAAACACGCAGCGGTGCCAAGAAACGTTTCGCCCTTACGGCGAAAGGCCATGTAAAACGCAAGAGGGCCTTTAAAACCCATATCCTTAACAAGAAAGACAGGAAACGGAAACGGAACCTGCGCAAAACGACGCTGGTCTACGCCGGCATTGAGAAAAAAATACGTTCGATGATCACCGCATGATCAAGCCGATAACAAGCAATGAATTGATAAAGGAGCATTTATGCCAAGGGTAAAAAGCCGTGTCGCCTCAAGGGCACGACGGAAAAAAATCCTATCAGCGACAAAGGGAAATTACGGGAAGCGGGGAAACTGTTATTCCATCGCCAAAGACGCGTTCATCCGCGGCGGCTCTTACGCGTACAGCGGCCGCAAACAGAGGAAACGCCAGTTCCGTTCGCTCTGGATCATGCGCATCAACGCCGCGGCGCAGCTCAACGGGCTTCCCTACGGAAAGTTCATGGCCGGCCTTAAGGCGAAAAATATCGATCTGGACCGGAAAACGCTTGCGCACCTTGCGGTGCACGAACCCGACACGTTCAAATCGCTTGTCGAAACGGTGAAGTCCTAGGGCCGACCCGCGATGAGCGAACCGTCCACGACCGCTCCGTCGAGTCCACGTCTGGATGAAATTCAACGGGAAGCCGAAAATGCCTTCGGCGCCATTACCGACGAGGCCTCGGCGGAAACGTTCCGCATCGCGTATCTCGGCAAAAAAGGCATCCTTCGCGACCTGCTCAAGCGAGTCGGCGCCGTTCCCGAAGACCAGCGCCGCGCCTACGGCGCACGAGTCAATGAGCTGCACCGCTCCTTCGAGGATCGCTTCGCCCGTGCACCGTGGCGCACGGCGCACCAGGCTGTCGGCCCCGCCTTCGACCCCGGTCTTCCGGCTTTTCCCGTTCCGCAGGGCAGTCTCCATCCGCTCATGAAGATACGCAATGCGATGCGCGACATCTTTCTGAACATGGGTTTTTCGGTCGCCTATGGGCCGGATATCGAAACCGATTACTACAATTTCGAAGCGTTGAACATGCCCGCTTTTCACCCGGCGCGCGACATGCAGGACACCTTTTACATCACCGCCACGCACCTGCTCCGCACCCACACCTCACCGGTACAGATACGCACAATGGAACTCGAGCGTCCCCCCATCCGCACGATCATGCCCGGACGGGTCTACCGCAACGAAGAGATCAGCGCGCGGAGCTACTGCCTTTTCCATCAGATTGAAGGGCTGTACATCGACGAAGGGGTAAGTTTCGCCGACCTCAAGGGAACGCTGCTCGCGTTTTCGCGCCGTTTCTTCGACGACGCGACCCGCCTTAAAATCCGGCCGAGTTTTTTCCCTTTTACGGAACCGAGCGTCGAAATCGACGTCGAGTGCTTTCTCTGTAAAGGAAAAGGATGCGGTATCTGTAAAGGATCGGGCTGGCTCGAGGTGCTTGGTGCGGGCATGGTGCACCCGCGGGTGCTCGCCGCGGGCGACATCGACGGCGAGCGCTACACCGGTTTCGCCTTCGGCATCGGCATCGAACGGATCGCGCTCCTTAAATTCGGTATCGAGGACATCAGGTTTTTCTATGAAAACGACGTGCGGTTTCTGCGGCAATTCTGATACGTTCCACCCTATTTCGGCAGCGTAGGTATGAAAATCGTTTACAGTTGGCTCAAAGATTTCGTCGATATCGATCTGACCGTCGAAGGACTGGCGGACGCCCTCACGAGCAGCGGCCTCGAAGTTGCATCGATCGAACGCCGCCGCGTGCCCGACGGCGTCGTCGTCGCCCGCATTCTCGAAACGGCGAAGCACCCGAATGCCGACCGTCTTTCTGTCTGTAAAGTTGACGCGGGTGCGGTTAATCCGCTTACCGTCGTCTGCGGCGCTCCCAACTCGGCTGCGGGCATGCATGCCCCCCTGGCGACGATCGGAACCGTCTTGGGCCCGGGGGTTACCGTAACGAAATCGACTATCCGCGGCGTTGAATCCTCGGGCATGCTCTGCTCCGAAAAGGAGCTGGGCATCTCAGACGACCACAGCGGCCTCATGAGCCTTCCTGCCGACTTGACTCCCGGCAGGCCCATCTCCGACTACTTTCCGCCCGACGCCGTTATTGAAATCGAACTGACCCCCGACCGCGGAGACTGTCTGAGCATGCTCGGCGTTGCCCGCGAGGTGGCGTCCCGCTGCAGCATCCCGCTCAAACAGACCGCGAAGCGTCCGGAGGAGAACCGCAGCGACCCGGTCGACGAGGCGATCGCGGTCGCCATTGAAGCGCCGGAACGCTGTCCGCGGTATATGGGCCGGCTCGTCCGCGGTCTTGCCATACGGCCGTCGCCTCAGTGGCTCCAGCACCGGCTTTCGCTCGCGGGCATGCGCCCTATCAACAACGTGGTCGACGTCACGAACTACATACTTCTTCATTTCGGGCAGCCGATGCACGCATTCGATTACGCGCGGCTGCGGGGACGCTCCATCAGGGTAAGTACCGCCGGTGAGGCGCAGGGATTCGTGACGCTTGACGATATTGAACGCCCGCTTCTCGCCGACGACCTCCTGATCGCCGACGGCGACGGGCCGGTGGCGCTTGCCGGCATCATGGGCGGCGCCGGTTCCGCAATCACCGACACGACCACCGACGTCTTCCTCGAGTGCGCGTTCTTCGAACAGAGCGGCATCCGGAAAACCGCCAAACGTCTCGGCATCTCCACCGACTCCTCCTACCGTTTCGAACGCGGCGTCGATCCGGGCGAAGGGCTCGTTGACGCGCTCGACACCGCCGCATCCATGCTGGCGGAGCTTGCCGGCGGCAGTGTCGCGGGGGGAACGATCGATGTGTACCCCGTGAAACGCTTGCCGCGCACTGTGGTCCTGCGTCCCGAAAAAGTCTCACGCGTGCTCGGCAT
>JAFGNB010000131.1 GCA_016927235.1 Chitinispirillaceae bacterium | reverse complement strand
GGGTATGCCTCATGTCCGCAGGGGGTCTGCCGGAAGTCGTTTTCCGATCCGAAGCACCGGCGGACGCGCACGTCGATCCTGCTGCGCGTTGACGGAAGGACGGTGCTGATCGATATCGGTCCCGATTTCAGGGAGCAGTGCCTGCGGGAAAACATACCCGACATCGATGCGGTGTTGATAACGCACGGTCATTCCGACCATATCTGCGGTCTGCCCGATATCCGGTCCTACACACGGCACCATATCGTACCGTTATTCGGCTCGCGCGAGAGTATCGAGAGAATCGGGACGATGTTCCCCTATATGTTCGATCCGGCAACACCGCCCGGCGGCGGAATTCCCTGCATCAGCACCACCGCGGTCGACGCGCCGTTTGATCTGTTCGATATGCAGGTGGTCCCGATCAGGGTCAACCATCTCGGACTTGACGGATGCTTCGGTTTCCGTATCGGACCTTTAAGTTATATTCCCGACATGAAATCCATCGCCGATGACGAGATGGAAAAACTTTCGGGGACCTCGTTACTTGTCCTTAACTGCCTCAGGCGGGGCCCGCCGCACCCCTCACATCTTACTCTCGCGGAGAGCGTCGGGCTTGCCTGTCGTATTGCACCGAAGCGTTGTTATTTCATTCATATGAGCCATGATATACATTATGAACTCGACCGTGCGGGCCTTGATCCCTGGATGGATTTCGCCTGGGACGGCCTGAGCATTACAATCTGATCCGTTATCCCTTCAACCGTCGGGAAATCATGGAAACCTACAAAGAGCAGTTTATCGAATTTATGGTACGCAGCAATGTGCTGACCTTCGGTGATTTTACCACGAAAAGCGGCCGTAAGACCCCCTTTTTCATTAATACCGGCAATTACTCCACCGGAGTTCAGCTCGCCGCGCTCGGGCGATTCTACGCCGAAACAATGCAGCAAGCGTTTCCCCAAAAAATCGACGTTCTTTTCGGCCCGGCGTACAAGGGCATACCGCTCGCGACGGCTACCGCACTATCACTGGCGACCCTCTTCAACCGGCAGGTGGCCTTCTGTTTCAATCGTAAAGAGGCGAAGGACCACGGCGAGGGGGGATCGCTCATCGGTCACCGGCTGCATGACAACGACACTGTCGTGATTGTCGAGGACGTGACCACCGCGGGCACTTCGATCCGTGAGTCGATACCGCTGCTGCGCGCCGCGGCGAGGGTCAACATCGTCGGCATGATCGTGTCGGTCGACCGGATGGAGCGGGGCGCCGGCACGCTCGGTGCCCTTGCCGAGCTGCGCGAACAGTTCGCGATGCGTACCGCGTCGATCGTGACGATCGCGGAAATCATGGAATATCTCCATAACCGGTCGATCAACGGAAAAATCCTGCTCGACGATGCGATGTACGATAAAATGGTCGAGTACCGCCGCATGTACGGTGCGACGTAGGAACCGTGAAAGCGGAAGCGACTTCGTCATGCGCATCACGCTTTCAGCAATCGGCTCCATCGCCGCACAGCCGCTTGCCCGTTTTATCGCGGGCTTTTTCTGCGTGCTGCTGGCGATGTTTTTTCTTTTTCGGCAGCTTGGAAGCTGGCTTATCGCCGGCGATACGCCGCCGGAGCATCTCGACGTCATCTGCACCTTTGCGGGAGAGAACCGCCGCGTCGTTTACTCAAAAGAGCTGGCGCTCCGTTACCGCAATGCACACTGGGTATTGAGCGACTATAAAGACGGCCACGGCCGCCTGCTGCAGAAGAACAACTTCGACATGCGCCGCGTTACCATAATAGACACCTGTAAAAGCACCATCTCCGAGATGCATGCCCTGGGGGAGTGGCTCGACCGATACCGCCCCCGGCCCTCAGGCCCCGCCGCCCGGATTCAGGTGGGACTCGTATCGAGCCCTTACCACATGCGGCGCATAAGGATCATGGCGGCACGCCGTCTCAGCCGGCCGGATGTCCGATGGTACCTCCTTCCGGTGCCCCTCGAAAAGTACCGATGGAACCGGGACACGTTCCGCTACTGGTGGCGTTCCAATGCCGCCGCCTCGATCACCATTCTGGAACTTCTGAAAATAGGATATTTTATGGTAACGGGGTACTGGTAATCGGCTGACCCGGGGGGAGGGGGGAGACTCTATCCGTCAATACTCTTCGATGGGGCAGTCGGGCTGTATGCTGATAATCTTGCTGCGGTTGCGGTCCACGGTGACACGATGGCAGGCGGTGCTTGCGCCCGAGTAAACGCGAAAATACATGAACATGCCTTCTTCCTTGTACAGCCTCGCGTCGACGAACTCTTTGGTGTCCGGAGCGAACTGTGCATTGACCGCCCCGATCAGTTCCGAATAATCCTGCACCTCTATCTTTGTCATGTCAATCTTAATATAGGAAAAGGTCGTCAGCTCCCGGTGGACCTCTTTCGGCCCGCAGCCGTTCATAACGAATAAGGCACAGAGAATAATCAATACATATCGCATGCTCCCTCCCACTGGTGAAATGCGCATCCTTCCTTCGTCACCATTTGCGGTTAATCCGCCGGGACGATTATTTTCCCTTTAAAGATACATGGCGCGTACCCGTAAAAGAAACGACGTCTATCCGATGATTCCCCTTTTTTCCCGCTTCCCGAAACTCCGTGCAGCGATTCCGCACCTTTCGCTGGGAACGTTCCCGACACCCGTCGAGCCCCTGCGCGGGATCGGCAGACGTTACGGAAGGAGTGGGCTGTTTATCAAGCGCGACGATCTTAGCGGGCTCATTTACGGAGGCAATAAGGTACGCAAACTCGAGTTTCTTCTCGCCGATGCGAAAAAGACCGGGGCGAAGCGCATTATCACTTCAGGGGCCGCGGGTTCCAATCATGCGCTTGCCACCGCACTCTACAGCCGGCAATGCGGATTCACGACGACACTGATGCTGTTCGAACAGCATCAGCTGCCCGGTATCGGAGCAACACTCCTGGCCGACTTTGCGACCGGCGCCGATATGTTCCATGATTCGGCCTACTCTGAGCACCTCGCCCATCTGAGAAACATTGCCGATTCCTGCGAACGTGCCGACGGGGCTCCTCCTTACATCATACCGGCCGGCGGTTCGTGCCCGACCGGCATCACTGGTTTTGTCAATGCGGCATTCGAGCTCGGCGAACAGATCTCCCGGGGGCTGCTCCCCGAACCGGCGGCCATCTATGTCGCCTACGGTACCATGGGGACGGCCGCAGGGCTATTACTGGGTTTGCGTGCGGTCGGCATCCGTAGCAAATTGATCGCCGTTCGTGTGGTGCCCGAGAGCGTGGCGAACTGTGTAAAATTCGCCTCCCTTTTCAACGAAACCAACAGCCTGCTCATCAGCGGCGATCCGTCGTTCCCCCGCTGCAGCTTCAACGAGAATGACCTTACGATTTACGATGATTTTCTTGGAGAGGGATACGGCATGACCACACCCGCCGCACTTTCGGCCATCGAAGAGTTCGCTTCAGCCGACGGAATCATGCTTGATCCGGTTTACACCGGCAAGGCCGGCGCAGCCTTTCTCGCAGATGCCTCCAGCAGGGATTTGGCCGATGTGCCACTTCTCTTCTGGCATACAAAGAGCAGGTGTTTTCCGCCCCTATCTACCGGCAGGGGTGATTATCTGCTGCTACCCTCCGATTTTCACCGATACTTCGCGACCGGCGGGGCAATTTCGGACGGGCAATAATCTAATTGAAATAGAGTATTGAATGCTTTTTGCGTCATTTCCGCTTCCAGAGTTATTTTACCTGAGCCGAAAGCATCGCGACCGGGGCGGTGCGGTGTGGTAGCCCAAATTTCTCGATAACAGCAGTATGGACAACGCGCGGATACTTATTATTATTCCCACCTATAACGAACGAGAGAACATCGTTCTGCTTGTTCCTGAAATCAAAAGGGCGCTGCCGGAAGCCCACCTGCTCGTTGTTGACGACTCTTCCCCCGACAATACCGCAACATGTGTCCGGGAATTGGCCGAGACCGTCGACAATATATTTCTTCTTTCCCGTCCTAAAAAAGAGGGACTCGGCCGTGCCTATATCAGCGGTTTCAAGTGGGCGATTGAACGCTCCTATGAGTTTATCTTTGAAATGGATGCCGATTTTTCTCACGATCCAAAGTACCTGCACGATTTTCTCGCCGCCGCTGTCGACACCGACCTGGTACTTGGTTCACGGTATCTCACCGGGGTGAACGTCATAAACTGGCCTTTGTATCGACTCCTTATCTCCTATTGCGGAAACCTGTACGCCCGCCTGGTCACCGGCCTGCCTGTCCGCGACTGCACCGGCGGGTTCAAGTGCTTCCGCCGAAAGGTTTTGGAAGCGATCGACCTCGATCGGATCTCCGCTTCGGGGTATTCGTTTCAGATAGAGATGAGCTGGCTGGCCTGGAAAAAGGGATTCCGCATCAGGGAGATCCCGATAGTCTTCGTGGACCGGAAATCCGGGGAATCGAAAATGTCCACTAAAATCTTTCGCGAAGGGCTCCTGCTCATCTGGAGACTTCGGCTCGCCTCACTCTTTAAAAGAAAGTGACCGTACGTGTCCGATACCGATCGTCAATTATCCGGCGTTCTTACCTCGATTGTCATCATCAATTATAAGGTGCCCGAGCACCTGCGTGAAACCCTTCGATCAGTCTACCAGGCGGAAGGGTGCGAAACGGCCGAAATAATCGTCGTCGACAACGCGTCGGGCGACCATTCGCAACAACTCATCACCCGGGAATTCCCCCATATCAAATGGATACAGCTCAAACGCAACATCGGTTTCGGCAAAGCCTGCAACGTCGGCGTACAGAATGCCTGCGGCAAATACCTGTTGCTGCTCAACCCGGATACCATGATCGCCCGCAACACGCTCTCCGTAGCCTTCTCCTTCATGGAATCGCATCCTGAAATCGGATTGATGGGACCGAAAATACTCAATCCCGACGGAACCCTTCAGGCGAGCTGTAAACGCGGTTTTCCGACGCCCGCCGTGGCGTTCTATCATTTCAGTGGCCTGAGCCGCCTTTTCCCGAAAAGTAAACGCTTCGGCCGCTACAACCTTACCTTCATGGATGCCGACCGATCGGCGGAAGTCGACGCCGTATCCGGTTCGTTCATGTATATGCCCCGCGCGCTTTTCAAGCAGCTCCACGGTTTCGACGAACGTTTTTTTCTGTACGGTGAAGATCTTGATCTGTGTTACCGAATTCGCGAATGCGGAAAATCGATCTGGTATCACCCTGAAACGCAGATCATCCACTGTAAAGGGAAGAGCTCGGCGAAAAGTCACCTGCGGTCGCGTATCGCGTTTTACGAAGCGATGATCCTTTTTTCCCGCAAATACCGGAGCGTTCACCGAGGCTTTTTCCCCAGCTGGTTTGTCGTTATCGGTATCCTGCCGCTTTCAATCATTAATATCCTTCTCAGCATCCTTCGCCATTTCATCGCCTTAATCATCGACTTATCAATAATAAACATAGTGCTCTGGAGCGCCATCTCGCTGCGGTTTTCGCCGGAGGAAAGTCCCTATCATACCATCGGGATCCGGTACATGCTGGGGGTTCACAGCCTGCTGTCGGCAAGCTTTATTTTCATGTACGCCTACAACGGGATTTACGTGAAGCGGCGCGCCTCACTCGCAAACGCATTGTTGTCGGGGCTTCTCGCCACGTCCCTTTTCAGTGCCGCGATTTACTTCGTAAAGCAATTCGCCCTTTCGCGCATCGCGTTTGCCGGGTCGTCGATTATCATTTTATTTCTTCTGGCGGGGTGGAGGGAAGTTGCGCACCAGTCACGAAAGCGGTTTTTTCAACGCATCAACTCTCCCGATAGAATCATTGTCGTCGGCAACGGGCCACTGGCCGACAGGATCATTCACACCGTTGAAAACCGCCGCCTGGGAACGATCACGGGAATCGTCTGGGACAACGACACCCCCCGTCCGGGCGATTATGAAGGGTATCCGGTGCTCGGGCAGCTCGACGAGCTGAGCCTCCTGCTTCCCCGCTATCGCGTCGATATCCTTATCATTGCAACCCGTCAACCCTGGTACTCGAACGTTATCGACGTGTTGTCAAATGTTAAGGTAAAAAACCTGACCGTCCGCTGGGTTCCCCACGACCTAACGATGCTTCCCGCCGAGCGGCTTCCCGCCGAAATCACCCTCAGAGATTTTTCCGTGTAAAAAAAATGGAATGATCAGCCGCCGGTTGCAATGGTAGCCGCCTTCCAGAGACGCAGCGCGCTACGTCTCTGGAGCCCGGCCGCGTCTCTACGGGTCAATCGATGCGTCGAAGCTCGACGCGGCGGTTTTTCTCCCGGCCCTCAGGGGTATGATTGTCGGCTATCGGAAATTCCTCACCGTAGCCGACCGATCGCAGCCGGTCACCCTGAATGCCTTTTTGAACCAGGTATTTCTTGACTGCGTCCGCGCGCAGCTGGGAGAGCTTGAGGTTCGCCATATTGTTTCCTGTGTTGTCGGTGTGGCCCTGTATTTCGAGTTTTACCTCGGGCCATTCGACCAGCGATTCATAAACCTGGTCGAGAATCGTATAGGAATTAACCGTTAAAACCGCTTTGCCCGGCTGAAAGGTAACGCCGCTTAGTATCAATTTCCCCCGCGAGATTTCCTTGGTTTTCGGGCAGCCGTTATTATCGGGAAGCCCCTTGACGCCGGGACACTTATCCTCGGCATCGAGAACGCCGTCGCCGTCATTATCCAGATCGGGACAGCCGTCAACGTCTTCAAAGCCATCGAGATCTTCCGTTATATTCGGACAATTATCCGCAAAATCGGCCACCCCGTCGTTGTCATTGTCGTTGTCGGGACATCCGTCGTCGTCCTCAAATTCATCGTTGTCTTCGGCTTCCTGAGGGCATGCGTCCTGCTTGTCGGCGATACCGTCCTTATCCGTATCGTATACCGGGCACCCTCCATCCGTACCGGATGAATCGGGACAACGGTCCTGGGTGTCGACAAATCCGTCGCCGTCATTATCCGGATCGGGACATCCGTCGTCATCCTTGAAGCCGTCAATGTCCTCCGCCTCTTTCGGGCAGGAATCTTTTTTATCGATTATTCCATCGCCATCGCGGTCATCCTCCCTGATAATGCCGCTCCACCCGAATGACACTTGGAGGCCCCAGCGCGGCGTCCCCTTGGTGGAGTAAGCGAATTGGTCCCGCACCACGTTCGTCCGCAGCTTCGCATCGTCGTCCGAAAGACCGATATCCCCGGAGAGTGTGGCATAAAAACCGAGGGGCATGTTCCAACGGATTCCCGGCGTGATCCATAACGGATCATTGTTAATCTCACTGCCGTCGAAATTATCCGAATAATATTTGACACGCGATTCTCCGGCGATCTCAGCGAAGAGCGTGACGGCCCGCACCGGTGTATACATCATGCCGATTGCAGCAAGAAAAGCATTACTGCCTTTGCGCTGTGCCGCCATGATGCCGCCGAAATTCATATGAAGCTGCAGCGGCACCACGCTGGAGAGTTTCTCGAAATCGAATGTCCAGACAATCATCGGATTAAAGAATACCGCGTCGGCCGTAAAAAGATTGGTGGTGGTGTCATTGTTCAAATAATAGGAATGACGTGGAAAAAAGCCGCGATCATGACTCCCGGTTGGAAAAAGCACCTTTACATAATAAGCATGGCTGAAAAGCGCATTTTCTTTCTGAAACGGATAGGCCATCTTGAGCCCCAGCTCAAGGTCCCCCGCGCCGACCATGTCTTCACCCCACCCGGTAATGTCGTAATACACCGGCATATCGAGACTCATATCGAGAAACGAAAAAAGTCCGTAGGCGCAGAAAACATCCCCTGTAAACAGATAAGGATTTTCCCGACGTACCTGCGTCCGCACCCCCGCTCCGGAGATCGCTTCAACACTCCCTTTACCGCCCGGTCCGGCAACGTAATCCATATCGGTTGCGAATCTGAATGTCCCTCCCGCATGCAGTCCGGTCTTCCCGAGGGTATACGAGGAGAGCGTTCGAACAATGCCGACCTGTCCCCCGGTGTTGACATCATTTGCCATCAGTGCGGAAGTAAATACCGACGTCGTTACAACACAGGCAATCATGCGAAACCGCTGCATAGATCCCCTCCTTAATCGGGTACATTCGAACGAGCGGGTAGAAACATATACATTTCATAATGAATATACGATGTTTGCGCCAAGGGGGGAAGTCCCTTCGGTTAAAAAAGCTCCCTCGCCAGATAATCCGCGGCAAGCATTCCCCGTGCCGTCGCCCTCCACCATGGTGGTTGATACACCACTAAATCGTCATCGATGAATCGCCGCAGCCGACCCTCGCCTGCCCATCGGAGAAAATCCATTCCCGTCTTTTCACTGAATGCCGCTTCGTTCAAACCGTCGGTGCGGCGAAATCCGAGAAAGGCCATTTCCCGAGCGAGTGCGGCGGTATCGATCGACTCTTCCCGTTCCACCGGAAATGCCCCACTATTTACAATTGAGCAATACCGTCTGATATCGCCGACATTCCAAAACCGGCGCGGATGCAGATACGAGTGCGCGGCACACCCCAGTCCGATATAGGGTGAATGGTTCCAGTAGGCGCAATTGTGCCGGCATCTGAATCCTTCACGACTGAAATTGGAAACCTCGTATTGTTTAAAGCCGTGTTCTGCCGCCGCCGCATGGAGGGTCCCCATCATGGCGCTCACTGCCTCTTCAGCAGGCAGCGGCAGAAGGGAGCGGTGCCTGCCGAAAGGCGTATGTTCCGCGATTGTCAGCTCGTACGCAGAAAGATGTTTCACGATCGGCCTGTCAAGTAGTGCACGGAGCGTCCGGGTAAACGATCCGACGGTCTGGCCGGGAAGTCCGTACATGACATCGACGCCGACAGAGGTGAATCGCAGCAGCGACGGATCTTCGAGCAGCTCCTCCGCCCGGCGGGAGGTGTGCGGTCTGCCGATGAAGCGCAGCACCCGGTCATCCAGCGCCTGAATCCCCAAGGTCAATCGATTCACTCCCATGTCGGCAAGCACCGCCGCTTTTCCCGGAGAGAACGACTCGGGATTGCACTCCACGGTCCACTCGGCATTCGATACAAGCGGCAAGCGTTCAAGGAGCATTTTACCGAAGCGTTTCCACTGTGCGATCGAAAGCAAGGAAGGCGTACCGCCGCCGATATAGACGGTCGTGAGTTCGATTGACGTGGTACGCTCGTACAACCGCCACTCCCTTACGACCGCATCGAGATACTCATCGATCCGTTCGTCGTTTCCGGGAATGGAAAAGAAATCACAATAACGGCACTTTGAAGAACAGAATGGGATATGAATGTATAATGAACAGCGCATGATAGGCCGTTTCGCCCGTATGAAAGGGCTATGGAGCGGTCCGCCATGTTTTAATAATATTGATCGCTTCGCGCAGTTTGTGAGGATTTTTCCTTCCCGGCATGATTTCAACACCGCTGTTGAGGTCCACAGCGTATGGCCGTACGGCGGCAAGCGCCGCCTCCAGGTTGGATGGCCCCAGTCCGCCGGCCAGTATGATTCTTCCGTAACGATCTGCAATCTTCCGGGCAAGATTCCAGTCGCCGGTACGACCGGAACCTCCCTGCAGGCCGTGACTCCAGGTGTCCAGAAGAATTCCTGCAACCGGGTAACTCGTGAGGCTGGACATGTCGAAATCAGCACGCAGTCCGAGGGCTTTAATGACAGGATAGGGAAAATGCCTGCAGAACGCCGGGGTTTCCGAGCCGTGCAGCTGAATCGTGTCGAGGCCCGCTTCACGGGCGATTGCAATAATCGATTCCGCCTCCTCATCGGCAAAAACGCCTACACGGGAGATAAAGGGCGGAAGATCCGAAATAATCGCCGCCGCATTTTCGGGGGTTATGTATCGGGGACTTTTTTTCACGAAAATGAACCCCAGCGCGTCAACACCGAGCTGCGCCGCGGTATGTGCGTCGTCGATACGGGTAATGCCGCACAGTTTAATGCGGGTATGAAACATCGTTTTCTCCTTTGACGCGCTGCTTCGCTTACCCTGCTTGACCGGAGGCGCACCATCAACGACCGTATTGTACCGTGGAACCGGCCGCCTGATCAACGGTGAAAAGGGACTTCTTATACATACCGGTTTATCGGTATGCGGATCACGGCGTTACTCGCCTTTTCATCCGTCCGGTTCCTCCTCTGGAAGGAGGGTGAATCGATGGAGCTGAACTGATATTCTCATCCATTATTTTTCCCGGTTCCGGTTTTGAAATGACTCCGATGTGCGCATGTGCCGCTTTCAGCCCCCTGCTTTTTACGCTGCAATTGATCGTTCCGGCTTCGACCCCCCGCGTCTTGACAAAGAACGCCGTTTTTCCGTTCTCCAGCGTGATCGGACTTTTCCCTAGGAAATCACCCCCTCCACCGACGGTTATTTCGATCCGATTGTTCGCCCGGAGAATCGGTCGCCCCTTCGCGTCGACCGCGGTCACCACCACTCTCGTCATATCGCCGCCGCTCCGAAGCAGCGTATCGTCGGGAACGAGCGTCAGGCGCTTCGCTGCGCCGGGAGTTTTCCTCACGGTGGTCACCATTACTGAATCACGCACAAATCCCACCGCCCGGATCTCCCCCGCCCGGAACGGAATCGTTTTCCATATGAACAACGGATGGGGAAGGTGCCCGAACCGCCCGGGAGCCTGTTTGCCCTGTGATGCCCCATTAACAAATAATTCAACCGAGTCGCAATTGCTCGCCACCCATACATCGTTGGACGAGTACGTTTTTTCCCATTCATGAAAAATATAGATCATGGGGCCGTAGATCGCCGGGTCGCATTGCGACGCGTAAAAATATGCCGCCGGCTTTGGTATCCGGAAAATGTCCGCCACGCCGTGGTAGCAGATTGAATGTTCCGCATAACGGTAGGTCGAGTTGTAATCGAACGCGCACCAGCCGAGCAGCCCGGCGACGGCGGGATTAGCCATTGCGGAATCGTGGGCTGCCGCATGCGCGAGCATGTGGCGAAGCAGCCGCTCTCCTTTGTCCCATGAGTGCGCGGGGAATTGATGACCTACGATCTCGGTGGTGATCCAGGGAAGCAGGGGTGGTGTAGAATCGGGAATGAGAAAATTCTGCGTCCATATATCTTCCATGAACTCGCACTGCGAACCGCGACCGAGCACCCGTGTGCCGTGCGTCGGCCGCGACGGATCGAGCGTTCGCGCGAGCCGATTGCTCTTTTCGTAGAAATCGTGAAAATCGGCCGACTGATTGATCCTCACGCCGAAGCTGATGAGAGAGGCGTGATTGCGGTCGCGCAGAATCATCTCTTCGAGATTTATCAGTGCTGTCTCCCGCCATCCCGAGTCCCTGGCAACGTAGGCCCAGCCCGCCATCTCTTCAAGGACGAGGAGCCCTATTTCATCGCATCTATCAAGAAAGGCCGGATCCTGCGGGTAGTGGGAACACCTGACGATGTTGCATCCGAAGTCGTGTTTGATGATTTCGGCGTCGCGCGCCTGAAGCCTGTTTGCCGCCGCCCTGCCGATGAACGGAAAGGTCTCGTGGCGATTCAAGCCGCGCAGTTTGAGCGGCGCCCCATTGACGGTAAACCTTCCGGTCGTTTTGCTGAACGCAAAGGTACGGATGCCGAAACGGACCGTGTGCGAATCGGCCACCCTGCCTCCCTCCGCCGCCACGGTCCGGATAGTGTACAGATACGGCGCATCGGGGTGCCACTGCCGGGGATCGGCAACGGGCCCGACACTCCGGGTGAAGAGTTTCCGTGCATGCGGGGCGATGAATTGTGAACCGGCCGCCTGAGCGACAATGCCGCCCGATGAGTCGAGGAGCTGTGTGGTGACGGAACAACGCTTCGATACGTTACCCTCATTGACCAGCATGGTCTCGACAGTAAGCAGAGATTTCTTCCCGGTATCCCGTTTTGCATAGACCCAGTGGATATGGAGTGGATCGACCACGCTGAGCGAGACGTCACGAACGATCCCGCCGAACACCATATAATCGATGTTTATCCCTTCGGGGGGGATATCCCTCCGGAGACGCGAATCGACGCGGACGGCGATGACGTTGTCGGCGCCCATAACGAGATGCCCGCTGATATCAAAAGAGAAGGGCGTGTAAGCGCCCTTATGGCTGCCGATATACTGCCCGTTGACAAATACCTCGGCGGCCTTGGACACGGCTTCAAATGCGAGCTTGAGCCGTTTTCCTTCGTACTTCGCGGGGAGGGTGAAATGTTTTCGGTACCAGGAGACGAAGGCAAACGACGAAGCGTCGATGTTTGTGTGAGGCACTCTTTTATTCGTATGGGGAAGACAGACCACCCTGCATATCGATTCATCGAAGTCAACCGATCGAGCGGCGGCGCTGTCGCCTTCAATAAACAGCCACTCGGCATTCAAATCGATGACGGTTCTGGCCGGTGTTGCGTCGGCGGGCGCCGCGCTGCCGCTCGTCGATGCGATATACCACAGAAAGGTTATTGCCCCCCTTTTCCATAAAAAGGCATTTCGTTTCAGCGTCGAAGGTTTTCCGAATTCCATATCAACGGAAGAATGCGGACCGATGCGTGGTAGCCTGGCCGACGTCCGGTGACGGAGCGCTCTGGGCGGATGTCATCAAGGCAACGTAGACCGTCCCTCCGATGATACTGCGCGCCGCATATCCGATTCGCGGGTTGTTCATCACAAACTTTTCTCTATGACGATAGGGTCGTTTCCGCTAGCGGATCAGCATCACTTTTTGCGACGTCGTCATGCCGTCTGTCTTGACATTAGCTATATAGACGCCGTGCGCCTTGGCCCCGGCGGCAGGTCGCCATACGACGTTCTGCGCAGTCCCGCCTCCGGAAACGGTCGTTCCGTCGATTTTTCTTCCGTCAACGTCCACGACCGACACGGACGGCGGTGTTCGACATGCGCCGCCGCAACCGACGACGATGCAGCCGCCCGGAGCGGCCGCGATGGAGAGGCCGCGGATTCCCGCATTCATCAGCCCATTGGAGGCTGCGGTTCCCGAGGGCTTGAGGGTCAGCATGACCACGCTGTGCGCGGGCAGCGTTACCGTCACCGTATTGCCGCTCAGCGAGTAATTCGATGAAGCGAAATCCTGGAGATTCACCGCTTCCGCCTTATTATAATCGTTGTAGCTCGTGATGGCGGGACCGTTGACGATCTGGCCGGAGACGGCATTGTAACTCCCGCCGTTGAGCGTGATCGTAAGCGTCTGCGTGGCGGTTGCATGGATATTGTTGACGCTGATATGCAGAACATCGGATTTGTCGACCGACGCCGAGGCGGTAAGCACGTTGAGGTTATTGACCTTTGAACAGGAAAGGGTGGCGGGCACCATCCGGGCGTTGTGATGCGGAACATACATTTTAAAAACATAAAACGTCGGCGTTTTGATTAAAGCACCCGAGGAGGGATTGGTGAGAAACCACGCATGGATCGCGTTGACCGGCTGCGCCAGCTGAGCCATCCAGATGCGCCGGCAGTTGTTGTTGAAAAAATTAAGGTGCTGAGCGGTGATCTGTGCATCGCGAACGGTGCTCTGCTGGTACGATGTTCCCATTCCGGAGATCTGGTCGTACCATGCGCCCCACTCATCAGGCTGGAGGCCAATGGTAATGTCAGGATCCCTGGTATTCATGGCATCAATCACCTTCTTCGCCTGGGTTTCCATGGCATAGGCCCTGGTAAGAATATTGTAATACCCGGTCTCGTTAAAGCTGGTGGAGGAACCCTTTTGCCCCTCGGTCCAGCTCATGGTGGTATAATAGTGCCACGACAGGCCCTCCATGCTCCCGACCTCTCTCTGCAATACAGAATTGGTCCACGCCAGGTCGCAGGTTTTCTCATCGGTGTATCCGGCCGCGGCGATCCTGATTATTTTCCCGGAAAAAGTGGCGGGAATGACAGCTTTGAAGGGATCATACCAGTTGTTGAGGTATTCCGTCACTGAAATGCCGGGATAACACCCGCCCCACGGCTCGTTTCCCATTCCCAAATACCTAAGCTTGTTCGGGAAATTTGTATTGATATAATCGAGCCATGCCTTCATTTCAGCCGGTGTAGCCTCCTTGCAGTTGGCCTGGATGAAGGGGGCACAGTCGACCAAATCGCAGAGCTGAAAATATTCATCGGTTCCCATGCCGTTTACCTTTTCTCCGCCCGGTCGGCTCGATTTGGTACCGACCCCATCCTTCCAGTGGTACACTTCGGATTTGCACCCACCCGGAAACTGAAGCACGCCGACACCGATCTCCTTGAGGCCGGCGATGATATCGTTACGCATGCCGTTCGTGTTGGGAATCGACGAGGTCGTCCCTACATAGATCCCGCCGTAAATGTCCCTTCCCCAGTCTTCCATCAGCCCGCCGTAGATGGTTTTTTTAATGGTATCCTTTGCCTGGCTGACGTTCAGGGTCAGGGTGTTCTGCGCCATGAGGCAGGGTGCAGCCATGACTATTATCGCAAACATCCACAACCATGTCTTTCCGGACGAACTGATTCTGCTCATAATCTCCTCTCTTAACTATGCTGAATATATATATATTAAATATAGATGACATTTCCCCGGAATTGGGTATTTTTTAAGGAAACGCATTTTTTCTCCTTTTAGGCGCCAGCTTGGGGCGACTCCGGTCCCCCCATCTCCGCCATCACACAACCAAAAATGGTCGTCGGCAAATTGATAACGGTGGCAGATACCTCCCTTGAATGATCGAAAGAACCATAGCTTTCATTGAGTTATCCCGGAGGCATAGAATCCGCTGTTCGCGCAGGCGTATCGGCAAGAATCCATGAAAAACCAACCGCTTTCAATTATGAATTTTCGGGGGACCCCGACTTATTTCCGCGAATCCTCAATAATTATAATTCCCTGTGGTATGCTGCGCCTCCCGGCAGGCAGTACTGCCGGAAGCACTCTGCCCCTCATGGTAAAGACCCTTCCGCTTAAACGGTCGATACCCGAATGAGAAAGCGGGAACACGACGCGGACATCCGGGATATGGTTCGGCGCAGAGCCCGTCGCCTGCCGTGTTACCCCGACCGTAGGGGCTTCGGTTATTGTTCCATTAAACGACGGCCATCCATCGTCAAAGTAAAGCGGTCGTATCTGAAGCGTGGAGGCGCCGTTACGGTTGGCGTCGTAGTAATGATTGACGCAGAAAACCGTGTCGTTATCGATGAAAATACCGTTATGTCCCGGTCCCTTTCTGACCGCATCGCCGGTATCGAGGACCTCGCCCGCCCCCGAGGTCATGGCTTTACCGTCTCGGTCGGTATAGGGTCCCTGCACGCTGGTCGCGCGGCCTGCCACAATTTTATAGGTGCTTCTTACCCCTTCGCAGCATTTGTCCCACGAAACGAAGAGATAGTAAAAGCCCCACTTGAGCAGATAGGGCGCTTCAATGCCAGAGGAGTGGGAGGCGAGTGAGATGAATGTTGTCGTTGAGTCAGCCGGTTTTCCGGTGGCGGGATCGCACTCCACGAGCTTGATGCCCGACCAGAACGAACCGAAGGTAAGCCAGACTTTTCCATCGTTGTCCTGAAAAATTGCCGGATCGATACAGTTGTAATTGTTGCCGCTGGTCGATTTGACCACCACGCCCTGATCGGTCCACGTCGGACTGCTCAGGGTCGGCGACGTGGCAAGACCGATGGCGGAGGTGTTTTTCCCGAAGGTGGATACCGAATAGTAAAGCCAGTATTTGTCGTCCCTGAACATGATGTCGGGCGCCCAGAAATCGGTGCCGCTGTTCGCCGGAACCTCGGTCTTTACCCAGCTCGGAGCGGTCAGCCCCGAACTGGCGTACCTCCAGGTGATTCGGTCGGTCGACGTTTTAGCCCCGACCAGCCTGCCGGTTGAATAAATGTAGTACGTCGAGCCCGCCTTGATCATGACCGGATCGTGTACCCCGAGATCGCCCTTGAGCGGATTGACATAGCTGCTAGCGTACAGGGCTGCGCCGATACCCGCTGCCAGAAGCGCGCTAAGGCAGTAACCGGCAACCGGTCCGGAAAACATCGCATTCAATCGCATACACTCTCTCCTTTGATCGTGAAAAAACGGGTTCAGGGTAACGACTCGTTTTTTCGTGTCTATCTAAAAACAACGAACCTGTCGTCGCTTCGCTGATTCATATAACAGAGCTTTATCCAGTCCGGCGACCGCGCCGCGTACGAAACGGTCGCTTCGTCAAGACACGCCTTCAATGGAAAACCGTTATCGGCTTCAATCCCGAACCTCATGTTTAAATGGTTGAAAATCGCACCGACATTCGCGACGCTCCCTACCCTGAGGTCGGTGACGTCCGCGCCGTCGATAAACAGACGGCAACTGCCGTTACCCGAACGGTCGATGACGGCGGCAACGTAGTGCCACGCGCCGGTGTCGCTCAATGCCGTTTGTGCCTGAAGCAGGAAGGTCCCCGTATCTCCCCAGGCGACGTCTTTAGAAACCATCATGAAGCGCAAACACCCCGAGGTGAAGGTCATGAGCCATCCGTAACCGGTATGGGGCGCTCCGCCGTCAGACTTTCCCATCACGGTGTAGGTTCCGCTGAGGGATATACCTATTACCCAGGCGCTTACGGTAAAATTCGAGGTATCGGGATTAAGAACGTTTTCCATATCGGTGTAATCGCCGGAATCCAGATAGGTTTGTCCGTACCCGATTTCACCGTCGGTCCTCGACTGGCTTCCGAAACGATTCCCGACGTACCTGTTGGCTGTTGCATCATCCAGCGTTCCCTCACTTTCATCCAGGTGCCATACTCCGGCGAATCCGTTTGCCGTATCGAACACCGCCGCGCTGCTGGAAGAATCGGCGGCATCCGGATTCCCCCAGTACATCATGATGAACTGGCTGCTGTCATCACCTCGTATTGTATCAACTTTTACCCATGCTTCGGCACGTTGATTGGCAGGGTCCCAGTGCTCGATTTCATAGGGCAAAGCGTTGCCGGATCTGGTGAACCGAAGGTCGGCACCGTTTTCCTGCGCCTGTGCAAAGGTAAAGTTGTCGCCATTCAATCTTATCAGTACCGGAAAATTCGCCACATCGCCGGCGACGTTCGCACCGGTCGGAGAGGTGTTTAAACAGAGTTTCCGGGCATATTTCCATGAAGGATTGCTAACGACGGTCGTGCCGCCGGGGCTCACCGACGCATCATATCGTATAATCGTCGAGGTTGCACCGTGCAGCGGCGAATAGACTACCATCGGGACGACGACGGCGGGTATGGAATCCAGCACCACAAAGCCGTTCGGACTGTCAATAAGAACGAAATGCGGGGTGCCGGGAATATAAACATATCCGGCGGCGCTTCCGGCCTCGTCAGGGAGAGCAACTTTCAGCCGCGCCGTCTCCAGCAGCGTACCGACCGGAGCAATGGAGGTATCGTCCGCAACCTTTATTCCTGTGACAAGGGTCCTCGTTCTGTGGGCGATGTGAACGGCCAGGATGGAATAATCGCCGGGAAGGACGCGACAAAAGGTGTAATTGCCGAGGGCATCGGTCGTGTCGCTCGGGACAACCGCCGTGTCTTTGACCGGGTCGTAATTCGCAGGGAAGAGCCTGACCTGCGTACCGGAGCCGTAAGATCCGTCACTGTTTCTGAGTGCGCCGGATATGCGGCCGTTGGTCGTTTCTCCTCCTGCGCTGCTGGTAATCATAGAACAGCGGGAGAACAGTAGAACAATAATCAACAGGAAGATCGCAAATCTGCGGGAGGTCACTATTCCCCCCTCTTCCTGCAAAACGCCACAGGAAATAACTGGATGTTGAGTTGCATAACGGTGTCGTCGTTTTTACTCTCCTGCGACATGAGGAGCTGTTCCTGTCTGAACAACCTGATTCTTTCACGTACCAGGTCGATTTCTTTCAGCGGAATGGTCATGGTCACCGACGAGATGTCGCGGAGTTCCTTCGAAATGTTTTCAAGGGCGGCTATGGATAATTCAATGTTTTTTTTCTGATAATTGCGGATCACGGCCGAGGTCCATTTATCGCCTGTTGAGATGAACTGTTCGGTCACGCGATAGATTCCATCGTCTCCCCGCACGACCATCTCGAGTCTTTCGAGCAGGCGCAGGGAGTCTTGAACCTGCTTAGCAGTGATTCTGGGTGATAGCATTGATGCAAGTGCACGGTAGTTTTTCCCGTCAAACGGGTGGATGCTGATGAGCGAGCGTAGAGCCATATGGTACCATTCCGAAAAAAATTCAGACATACTGTCGGCAATGGTGCGGAACTTTATACCTTTAATTGTCTGCAACCGTTCAAACCGCTGTTCGATCTCATCCTGCCGTTTAGCCCGTCCGAAAAGGAGCAGTTCGGTGAAATAATCGCGTTTCTTCCCCATAAGGCCGGTAAGGTCGGCGAAAGCCGTGGCGTTTTTCACCCCGAGATGAATCTTCCCTTGTAGTACCTTTACGATGTATCCGGGGTTGAGATTGACTTTAGCTGAAATATACCGGTAGGAAAACCAGGGCTTCGTTTTCTTCTCATGTTTGTAAAAATCCTGCAGAAACTGCCGGTAGTCGTAATATTCAAATATATTGATCATATCGTAGTCGGTTTTCTCCCGGGGTTTCGTTAGACACTAACATACTCAATAAACCGCCTTTCAGCAACGGGGGGTTACATAAAGTGTTGCATTATTATGCAACGTTTTTGCTGAATTGTACCTCATAATATCTTGATATAATACCAGATATAATTTGCAGGCCGCATGAATTAACTGAGTTCATTCAATATTTTATTCAACATTTGTCCATATCTTTACCATCATGTGAAGCGGATTTTTATGGCGCGTTTCATTCCATTGTTTCGGCGGAAACGGCCGTATGTTCCGCCGGCCCCGAAGCGGTCGGACAGTCGATGGATGCGATCTAGTATATTTTATATTTCTTGAAAGGCCTTAACGTCTTA
This sequence comes from Chitinispirillaceae bacterium, assembly GCA_016927235.1. Lineage (GTDB taxonomy): Bacteria > Fibrobacterota > Chitinivibrionia > Chitinivibrionales > Chitinispirillaceae > JAFGNB01. The sequence continues at coordinate 320 of JAFGNB010000131.1, read as the reverse complement.
GATTGTTGTTATTTTAAGGAGGTTCTATGGCGGATGTTATTGAGTACGCCATTATCGGCGACGATATGCAACTGGTTGAGATTGAACTCGATCCCGGTGAGGGGGTCCGCGCCGAGGCGGGCGCGATGATGTACATGGAAGAGGGCATCGAAATGCAGACCTCCACCGGCGGCGGCCTTTTCAAAGGGTTCAAACGGATGCTTACCGGTGAAAGTTTCTTCATTACGACTTTCCTCCATTGCGGTCGCGGCAAGGGACATGTGGCATTCGGCGCGCCCTATCCCGGTAAAATCATCCCGCTTGATCTTAAAAAACTCGGT
>JAFGNB010000130.1 GCA_016927235.1 Chitinispirillaceae bacterium | reverse complement strand
GGCCGCACACCCAACCTCGCTGACCGGCGCTTATCTCAGCGGAAAACGGAGAATCCCTACGCCTCCGATGCGACGAAAAGGTAATGGTTCGTCAATTACCATAATCAATGCACGGGGAAATAATTTAAAAGGGGTTGATGTCGCCATTCCACTTGGAATGCTGGTCGTTATTACGGGGGTGAGTGGCTCGGGAAAGAGTTCGCTCATCAACCAGACGCTTTATCCCGCCCTGCAGCGGCATCTCCATAAATCGAAAGTGACGGCACTTCCCTACGACCGTATTGCGGAAATCGACCGGATCGACAAGGTGATCGCCATCGACCAGTCTCCCATCGGCAAGACACCGCGTTCCAATCCCGCCACCTACACGAAGACGCTCGACCAGATCCGTGATATCTTTGCCGCAATGCCGGAGAGCAGGATCCGGGGGTATGCACGGGGACGTTTCAGCTTCAACGTGAAAGGCGGCAGATGCGAAACATGCGAAGGAGACGGTCTCATCCGCATCGAGATGCATTTTTTACCTGATGTCTATGTACCCTGCGAACAGTGTTCGGGAAAACGGTACAACAGGGAGACGCTCGAAATTCTTTACAAAGGCAAGAACATCGCCGAAATCCTCGAAATGACCGTTGATGAGGCTCTTCTTTTTTTCAGTACAATAGCGGCGGTCAAATCGAAATTATCCGTCCTTTCACAGGTGGGGCTGGGATATATCAGACTGGGACAGCCGGCCAATACCCTCTCCGGCGGGGAGGCTCAGCGGATCAAACTCGCCGCCGAACTGGCGAAACGGGCGAGCGGCAATACCCTGTATATTCTCGATGAGCCGACGACCGGCCTCCATTTCGAGGATATCCTCATGCTTATGTCGGTTGTTCATGAGCTTGTGGATAAGGGCAATACCGTGGTCGTCATCGAGCACAATCTCGATGTCATCAAATGCGCCGATTATATTATCGACCTCGGGCCAGGGGGCGGAGATGCCGGCGGAAGGGTGATTGCGACCGGTACGCCGGAGGAAATCTGCATGGTTAAGGGTTCCTCTACCGGAATGTTTCTGAAAGAGAGGTTGTACGATAGTTGAATGCATGTTTCTATTGCTTTCAATCATTTTCAATCCCAATGATCGGAGTTACCATGTCGGGAAAAAATGTCGTTCTGTTCGGCCCGCCGGGAGCGGGTAAAGGGACACAGGCAGCGAAACTGCGCGATCTGTTAAAAGTGCCCCATATTTCAACGGGTGATATGTTCCGGTATCATATTAAAAACAGTACCGAGCTCGGCAAGAAAGCCAAAGAGTACTCGAACCAAGGAAAACTGGTTCCGGATGCAGTGACCATCGACATGGTGCATGACCGATTATCGCAAGGGGATGTGAAAGGCGGTTTTCTGCTGGATGGGTTCCCGCGAAGCGTACCCCAGGCGGAAGCACTCGATAAAATATTGTCCGACCTCAAGATAACGCTTGACCATGTTGTGAATATCAAAGTAGCGGACGAGGAGATCCGCAGCAGACTCAAGAAACGTGCGACTATTGAAGGCAGGGCTGATGATGCCGACCCTGCGGTTATACAAAACCGCATCGATACCTATAAAAGTCAGAGCGAGCCGTGCTTGAGCTATTACCGGCCTAAAAATATAGTCCGGGATATCGATGGCATCGGGAGTATCGATGAAGTGTTTGCAAGGATCGAAGCGGTGTTCGTAAAAGAGCATTGCGGCAAATCGTCGCAACTGTCTTGACATGCGTTCAGCAGCACGTGAAGGGGCCGTTGGACAGCGCCCCGGGGGCTTTTTCCTCGCGTTTTGCTCCGGAACGGCCGCGCGTACGCGCCGCAACCCTCCCTACACCTTCGCCATTGCCTCATCAAGCGCTTCGATAAGATCATCGGGATGCTCGATGCCGATCGATAATCGAATCAGATCGGGGGTAAGACCGCCTGATCGCTGCTGCGCTTCGGTGAGCTGGCTGTGCGAGGTGCTTGCGGGATGAAGAATAAGGCTTTTAGCGTCGCCGACATTGGCAAGATGGGAAAAAAGCCTGATCGAATCGATGATCCTTATTGCCGCATCATAGCCGCCCTTGACGCCGAAGACCACCATGCCGCCGAAGCCGTTTTTAAGATACCGGGCGGCAAGCGCATGGGTCGGATCGCTCTTGAGTCCGGGATAACGAACCCAAACGACTTTTGGATGGGTGTTCAGGTGTTCTGCGATCTTGAGCGCATTTTCGCAGTGGCGGGCCATCCGAACCGGCAGGGTCTCGATTCCCTGCAGGAATATCCAGGAGTTGTCGGGAGAAATTGCTGCACCCAGATTGCGCAGCGGGACGGTGCGCACCCGTAAAGCAAACGCCATGTGCGCCAGGGAGCCGGGCAGGTCGACGGCCCAGCGCAACCCGTGGTAGTTGGCGTCGGGTTCGGTAAAGAGCGGATGGTTCCCGCCCTTCCAGTCGAATCCGCCGGCATCGGTAATAATGCCGCCGATGGCCGATCCATGGCCGCCGAGCCATTTTGTCAATGAGTTGACGACGATGTCCGCGCCAAGTTCAACGGTCCGCAAAAGATACGGTGTGGTAAAGGTCCCATCGACAATAAGCGGCAGGCCGTTGTTATGCGCAATCTCCGCAACCCCCTTGATGTCGGTATAGTCGAGTACAGGATTGCCGATGGTTTCGACGTAAAGGGCGCGTGTTTTTGCATTAATTGCTTTATGAAAATTTTTCGGGTCCTTCGGATCGACGAATATAGCCGTGATCCCGAGTTTGGGCAGTATTGCCTCGAACTGGGTGTAGGTACCGCCATAGAGGTTGTTTGCGGAAACGATGTTATCACCCGCTTCGGCAAGGGTAATAATTGCATAAAAAATCGCAGCTGTTCCTGATGACAATGCGACCGAGGCGGCTCCGCATTCGAGATGCGAAACACGCCGTTCGAGGATATCAGTGGTGGGATTCTGAATCCGTGTATAGATATTGCCGAGTTCCTTGAGCGCGAAAAGATTTGCTGCGTGTTGCGTATTTTTAAAGACATAGGATGTTGTACGGTATACCGGAACACCGCGGGATTGCGTCGTGTCGATGGTCTGTCCCGCATGAAGTGCGGCTGTTTCGAAGCGGTAGATTCTATGGCTCATCTGGAAGTCCCCTTGAACACTATTACATTAATTTGCTAATAATCAATAGGTTATATTTATCAAGCCAGGTCATCGAAGAGCCAGGTACTCAGATATCGCTCACCTGAATCTGGCAGTAGTACGACAATCATTTTTCCCTCACTTTCAGGACGTTTTGCAACCTGGAGGGCCGCCCAGAGGGCGGCTCCGGAAGAGATGCCGATGAGCAGGCCCTCTTCTTTAGCTGCTGAACGAGCCGTGGCGGCAGCATCCTCCTCTTCAACAGGTATAATCTCATCGACAATTGATCGATTGAATATTTCTGGAACAAATCCAGCACCGATGCCCTGGATGCGATGCGGCCCTGGTTGTCCGCCCGATAAAACCGGAGACTTGTCCGGTTCAATTGCAATAATTTTCACACTGCTTTTTCGCGGTTTAAGACTCTCACCGATGCCGGTAATCGTCCCCCCGGTTCCTACTCCGCCAATAACAATATCAACTTTTCCGCCGGTGTCCCGCCATATCTCCTCGGCAGTCGTTTTCCGGTGGATTTCAGGGTTTGCAGGATTTTTAAACTGCTGGGGCATAAATGAATGGGGGGTTGCGGCAACAAGCTCCTCGGCTTTTGCAATAGCTCCACTCATCCCTTTTGCTCCTTCGGTAAGTACCACCTCAGCACCAAGGACCTTAAGAATTTTCCTGCGCTCGATACTCATGGTTTCAGGCATGGTAAGTATAAGCTTATAACCTTTTGCCGCTGCAACAAATGCAAGAGCGATTCCGGTATTACCGGATGTTGGTTCTACTATTACCGAATCCTTTGAAATCACCCCACGCTTCTCGGCATCATCAATCATTGCGAATCCGATACGGTCTTTAACGCTGGATAAAGGATTGAAAAATTCGCATTTTGCCGCAATTTTTACCTTACCATTCATATTAAGCCGGTTGATAAAAACCAGAGGAGTATTGCCAATTAATCGGGTGATGTCTGATGCAATATTCATTGATTCCTCTTTTAAATAAATTGTTTATTAAGTAAATAAACTTTATAAATATATGTTGAAATTATGGAATAATCAATTTGTATTTATAGGCAGCTTCCATTCTTGCGTAAAAAATTATTTTTATAGAGTAATCCTCCGAAAAGCAACCGTTTAGCAGCATCCATAGGCCCATGGCGTACTTCACTCATAAATAGTGCGAAAAGCCGCTTCGCCACAAGGGGATGCACGAGCAGCCACCGGACGAGTTTCAAGATCAATTTTGCCGAAATCATTCTGTTAAATTGCCCGACCCACTGCTCAAGGCTGTCGGGAGAAAATTCGGCGGTCCGGATCATTTTCCGCGCGAACAGCTCGCCGTGCACACCGCTTCCCATATCGGGAATCCGCGGTTCGGTCAGGAATCCCTTTTCCTCACAGATCGCCTGGAGCTCCGTTCCCGGAAGAGGCCGCGCAGAGCATAAATGGGGCACCACATCATAGCGTCCCAGCATGCGGTGCGCGAAGCGGAACGTATCCTTTATCTCCCTGCGCGATTCGCCGGGAAACCCGACCACGTAGAATGCGTGCAGGTCTATGCCGACTTTCCTGCACAGCCGGGCGGTCGTTTCCACGGCGGCCAGGTCGAGATTCTTTTTCACGATCGAATCGAGCACCCGCTGATTTCCCGATTCGATGCCGATAACGAGATAGGTGCATCCGGTATCTTTCGCCAGACGCAGCAGATCTTCCGACAACCCCTCCGCGCGAATGCCGTTGGGGGTATCCCAGGTAATCGGCCAGCGCCGCTCCTTAATGCCGACCAGTATTTTTTCAAACCGCTCTTTATGAAGGGCGACATTATCATCTTCCAAATGGAAATGGCGCACCCCGTAGCGCACGATCAGAAGCTCCATATGCCCGAGCACGTAGTCGGCACTTTGGCTCCGAAAACGACGTCCCATATGCAAATGGTTGCCGCAAAAAATGCACCGATACGGGCACCCCCGCGACGTGAGCAGCGACACCTCACGCTCGCTGCCGGGGTAAGCGAAGCCGAATCGCGACGGATAGCCATTTTTTACAATAGAGAAATAGCGCTCCATATCGACGAGATGGTATGCGGGAAACGGGAGATCGTCTAGATTGCCGACAGGCCATAACGGGTTGGAGCGCACCCCCTTCTCGTGCTCGAAACTGATTCCGTCGATGCCGCGTGGATCCCCGCCCGCCGCGACTGTTTTGACAAATGCAACAAGGGAACGCTCACCGTCGCCCCGGAACACGAAGTCGATACCGGTGTCGCGGCCGAAAAAGCTTTCCGGTGCGCTGCTGGCGTGCGGCCCGCCGATTATGACGGCGGCGCCCGGCGCCACGCTTCGGGCAGTCCGCGCCGTTTGTATTGCATGGCCCGAAAAATCGAGAAAAGGGTTAGTGATGCCGACGATGGCGGGTTTTTCATCGAGAATATTTTTCGCGATTCTCTCCCAGGAGGCTCCGACATGAACAGTGCCGTCCCCGTTGCGCCCTAGGTTGCCGATGTCGCAATCGATAAGCGAATCGTAGACGGCGACCGGCAGCCCCTCCCGTTCGAGTGCCGCGGCAATGGTGAGTATGCTCAGGGGTAAACCAAAGCGCGGGCCGCTGGGATAGCGCAAATTTTTTGAGTAAATCGGCGGTCGGATGAGGAGCGTTTTCATTTCCAGTCATCTCTTAAAAAGAGGCTGCCCTCTTGCTTCTCCCCGAAAGCTTGCTCAATGTGTCAAGGTCGACCGATTCGTAAGAAACTTCCCGAGGATCGTCGCCTCAGGGCTGCCGCATGAACTTTGCCATAGTCGAGCCGGTTTTAATAAAATAAACGCCAACGGGCAGAGCTGATATATCCATACTGCCGGTTTCGGCAGTCGCTCGTTGCATGACCTGTTGCCCGGTCATAGAAATGATGCATAGTGTACCGCCTGCATTTGTAAATTTAATCGCATTTCCGTATCGTACGATCCGCCGAGCTGCGGACTCACCGTTATGTCGCCTGGCCGACGCTACACCCGTACATGTCGATTTCAGTTGCGGCCGGTATGACGCAATCGTCGATATATTACTCGATGAGGGCGTCGTGTTGAAATGAACGGCGATCACGCCCTGTGCGATGCGCGCGTTGATATTGTCCACTGTCGTGGTGGTCCAGCGGTCGGGTGTCCCGTAACTGGTTTCTGCCATCATTTTTCTGCGGTTTGCGTACTTGCTGAGCGAGTCGTAGCAGCCGGTCTTTGCCCATGAATTGTTTAATACATTGTTGTCCCCGGGGCCTTGCAGCCACACGATATCGATTTCCGGCGGCATTGCCCCCCAGAATCCCTTCATCTGCTCATCGTTGATCCACGGCGAATGGTTCATGCCCACAATGGCGCCCGGCTCGTTGTTTTTAATGGCGCAGGCTATATCGCGAGCAAGCGCACCGAGTTCCGCGTAACTCAACGGGCTGATCTGGTCATCATACGAATATTGAATGAAATCTCCCTCCAGCCACCAGATGACCGGTTTGTTCGGGCTGTTCTGATGCACGACCCTTGCATATTCACCGTACGCCCGAATGAGCTGCGCACGGTTGTCACGGATCCACTTGGCACCGTTCGTACATAGATTTGGCGCTGATTGGGTGTTGCAGTCGCAATAGCCGCCCTTCTTGCACGCCTGGAATCCGATGAAATAGGCGTAAAAAACCACAAATTTCTCCGACTGGCCAGCCACCGATTTAACCAGATTGCAGTCGCCGCAGGAATTGTTGGTTCCCGAGGACGACCACGAGTTGAGCCCGCCATTCGGCTCGTCGCCGACCCATGTCCCCACGAAGTCAAGTTGGTTTAAAAGGTTGCTCTGGTACGAACCGAAGGCGAACTTGCAGCCGAAAGGGTTGGTGAATCCCGTAGCGCACCCTGAACTTGTTGCATCGTTGGTGCCGGCACTGCCGGCCGTGAGAAAAATAAGGATTAGCATGATTGACAATGCCATCGAATAAAAACCGCGAAGCGGGAAACTGTGGTGGTGCATAAGCATCCTCCTCTCAACTGTCATCAATTCCTTAATTATTGTGTCGAACTCCCGGTCCGGGGTTTTTGACCGCGGATATCCTTGTGATAAAATGTTTTGAAACGCAGGTTTGCCGCAATTCCCGAATTCGGCGATCCTTCGATCGCCGCCCGGCTGAAACGGTCGCGATCTCTAAAACTCCGTGCGTGCCGCAGATTGACGACGCCCAGAGCGACACAAAGGACCGCAATGATCGTAAAAGCAGCATTGACAACTCTTTTTCCATATAATCCCGTCATTTGCAGAAATTCGGCAATAAAAATACAGGCCCCGATGACGGGAATATAGAGTCGAGTTTCGAGCGTTACGTTCCTGGCGCCGAGCAGGCTTATCAGCAGGGGAAAAGTAATGAGGGAAAGTGCTAGTGCTGAGATACGTCGCCGCATTTTGGATATTAAGCAGACCACGCCGACAATCGTGATAACCACTACGCCCGGCCACCAGAGAATATCATGGGGAGAAGCAAGCACCTGCAGCCGCAGGGGAAGCAGCAGCTTGCCGACGCCGGAAAGGAACTCCGGCCATCGCTGCCAGGTTCTCTGCAGCTGGCCGGTAATATATCCCGGTGGAGAAGTGATGACAACATGCCGGGCGGTGAAGTACAGCACCATTGCACCTATCCAGCCGGCCCACATCCATCGGCGATGAGACGGCATATAACCGTCCTCGCCTGCCCGCAGCAGAAAAATGAATACCAAGGGTAGACACGCGGCCGTCTCTTTGGTGTAAAGCGCTAAAAGGAAACATATCAAATGCCCGGTTTTTGCCGCAGCACTGGGATGATGCGCATCCTTTAATAGAAAAAGCGATGCGCCGAGGGTTAAGCAGCCTAAAAGTACATCATTGCGACCGGGAATCCAGGCGACACTTGCAACATTGACAGGATGTACCGTAAAGAAGAGTGCGGCGAATAATGAGGCGGAATCGCCGATGTCAAGCCTGCGCAGTAACGCCAGAATGAGCATGCAGGCTACGGCATGAAGCAGGCTGTTCACCAAGTGATAGCCGAATGGTTGCGTGCCGCCGCAAAGCGCATTAATCGCATAGGAGAGATTGACGACGGGCCGGTAGTAGGTGTCGGAGGCGCTGCAGAAAAACGGCTCTCCGAATACTCTGTAGAGGCTTGCAGGATTCGAGAAAAACGGCTGCCGTTTGAGAATCAGGTCGTTATCATCAAGGTAGGTGTAATCGAACCGCCATGTCGGCATGTAGAGGAGTATGGCGACGGCGGCTACAATCAGGGTGAGCGCCAGGGATCTCAACCGGCTGTGGAGTGAAAAAAAATGTGCTCTCTCCAAGATCGTACGGTACACTGCACGGCTATTCATCGGATTCCTTTTTTCACCGCTGTATCGCTTAACGCCTCTTAGTAAAATACTGTTTGAAAAATAATCGTGATCTATTAAACCTATTTCCTATTGAATTTAGCTAAATACACCTATGCTCAGGATTTTTTACGGTATGCACGAGGCGACATTCCCATCACTTTTCTGAACTGATTCGTGAAATAGGCAGGCTCCCCATAGCCGAGACTAAAGGCGATCTCTTTGAGGGGGATAAGCGTATGCCTGAGAAGCTCGGCCGCCCGCTTGAGTTTCATTGCATTGAAATACGCGAGCGGGGATTCTTTAAGGTGTGTTTTGAAGAGGCGAAACAATTGCGTGTCACTGATGCCGACGGCTCGAGACATGTCTGAAATCGCAATTTTCCTGTGAAGATTGCGGCGCAGAAAGTCGATAGAAGCGTACAGCGCAGCCGGGTATCGTGAGCTGGTCACGTCCTGTGCAACAAAAAGAAGGATTTCCAGCGCTAACAGCGAAAGTCGCATCACATACCCGTCGGGCTGGTCTTTTATGAGCGTGATCGCTTTTTTTTGCAGTGCTGCAAATTGTTGTGGGTGCGATAAGCGGCACACATCGATCTCGTCGATGTCCAACTCGCCGGTGATCGTTTCAATGATTGGTCCATCGAGTCTGATGAACCTTTTATGAACAAAGCCGGCGGGACCGGGTTTATAGAGGTGGTTTCCACCCCGCTTTTTAATTATGATATTTCCCGGTTCAACCACATACTCCTTCCCGTTCTGGACAAAGTAGAGATTGCCGGCGGAAATGAGTTCGATACCGAAAAGATCTGATTTTTTTCTGGCAATGAGTGCACCCTTATGCCAAATGGAATTGCCTGCATGGCGTACAATAAGGACTCCCGGCTTGAGGCCGGATATGGTCAGCATCCATAACCGCTCATCAGCGCGGCGGTCGCGCCAATCAATAACCGAAAGTGTGGGTGTTTCCTTGAAAACCTGTAGTGGTGACATGGCTCCCCGACAATGGTTCCGGTTATTAACCTGCTCCGGCGGTGAAAATTATTTATAAGTTAAAAAAGTCAAAATTGACGACATTTTTTTATTTTAATATTAAAATAATGAAAAGCGAAGATAATCGTAAAATAAAAAATGGAGGGAACGAAATTCGTTTATAAGTTTTTGGTATGATTATCCATAAGATTCCTGAAAAAAATGCATATATTCTATTAAATTATTGAAATATACTCTACGATCTGGCTCGACCGTTCGTACAATAATGGCTCTAATGGATGGTCGAACATGAATTTCGAGGGTGATTTCGGCAATCCCGGCACTTGGGTCAAGACGCTTTCCAATGAGTATTATGTTAATCTCGGTATAGTGAATTATTATCCGGATATACCCTCACTTCACTTGCAAAGAGCCGTGGGGGTAGCGCTGCCTCGGCTCTCCCTCGTTAAAGAAAGAGGATGCCTATAATCCAGTGTGCGGACGGGATGAAGATAACGAAGTAAAAAACAACGAAATAAAATAATTATCCCTCAAAGCCGCTTTCTCTTGGCATCCACCGGGGTAAGAGCGGCGATACCCTCATCGAAAGAAAGGAGTTTATATCATGTGTTCTAGATGGTCTGTTTCCACTGTCGTAATCCTCTGTACGTTCGTCTTTTCCACGGCCGGAGATCCTGACGTTAAACTCACTCCTTCCGGTTTTGCCTACTACCAGATAGGCCAAATTATGCAGATGACGCCAAATGATGGATCGTTGCTCGAGAAGGCGTTCGACCAGCATTTTAACGGCAGGTTGACACTTAATGCCACTATTAAGGAACAATTGAAGATTGGGGTTGGTGTAGAATTTGAATATGGAGCTAATTTGAACGATTTTAAACGGAGAACGCTGTACATGCTTAAGGAGGCATATGGGACTTACTCCTTCGGAAATCCCGCAATGTCTTTTTTACAGATTACCACCGGATATTTCCCTTTCAAGTACAATCCTCAGGCAATGAATCTGGGAGAATACCTTTTCAGAAGCGGAGCGTATCCACCCTATGTGATAACTGATTTTGACTTTGCAAAAGTAAGACTGATGGGATTCAATGTGGCAAGCACATTGACCGATGAGCTTTTTAACGTTACAAGCCTGTTGTTCAACGAGCTAAAACTTAATCTTCTTTTTACAAGCGAGTATGGAGAGCCTCCCTATTTCGATTATTCGCTCTCCTTTGTCGCCGGTTATAAATTCCTTAAAAGAATGATCGATATAGGGGCGGGAGTAGATTTCAACCGTCTACTGCCGATCGATCCCGACGAAACGACGTTTCCTTCGAATTATGTAACCGATTTGGATAATGAGTACGTGATTCAAGACAACGGTGATACATTATTGTATACAAAACAAGGTGTAAAATGTATGGGCAGGTTTACCTTAGATATAAAACCTGTTTTACCTTTCGCGGAGATATTTGGACCTGAGGACGGAAAAATCTATGGTGAATTGGCCGTTTTAGGTGTAAAAAATTTTGGATCATACTATCCGGAAATAAAGAACCGAATGCCGATGATGCTGGGATTTAATATTCCCTGTTTTAACATTATCGATTTAATATCCTTCGAATTTGAGTACTATCAAATTGACAGCAGTATGGTATATGATAGACCAGCCGAGAGTACCAGTCCATTCCCAAAGGTTTATACTGGCAGCACGAGAACATTTTACAAATGGTCCTTTTTTGGACAAAAAACCATAGTTAAAGGGTTGGCGATAAAGGGTCTTATTGGGAGGGACCACTACCGAAGTATGACTTCTACCGCAGGGGGAACCTATGACAATGTCGAACGTATGAATGGTCCGGGTGACTGGCATTATAAATTGCGTATTATGTATTCGTTCTAATGGCCATTCTCAATTATGCCGCCACTTTTAATAAATGTTCTTATGGGGGAAGTATAAGGGACGCATTATGAAAAACAAGCTTGTCGGTCCATCGTTCCTTGTGGTGTGCATCGTGTATTCGCATTCGTTTGCCGCATCGTCAAGTACATGGGCAGTCGATTTCTCCGACGCGATCATGCAGCGGCACCCTGGCTCGATCAATGATATGACGGGGAAGGGCTGGGAGTATTCCAACGGCATTGTACTCCAGGGGATTGAACGGACGTATGCGTATACGAAAACCGCCGCTTACATCGAGTATATCAAGAAATACGTCGATCAATATGTCGACGCGAACGGCAAGGTATCCTTCGATACTTCGGTACATAGTCTCGACAAGATGCATCCGGCGATTCTCTGTCTTTTTTTGTACAAAGAGACCAACCAGCAGAAATATAAATTGGCGGCGGATTATGTGCTCTCGGTATTGAAAAGGCAGCCGACCAACCCCTCGGGCGGATTTTCCCACAAGGATAACAATCTAAAACAAATGCTGCTCGACGGCATCTACATGGCTGAACCGTTCCTTGCAAAATACGGCTACCAGATCGGCGAACAAAGCTATTGCGACAGCATGGCCGCATTCCAGATCCTGCTGCTCTCTTCACATGCGTATGTGGCTTCAAAAAAGCTGCTGCTCCATGGGTGGGATGAAACGAAACAGGCGTCGTGGGCCGACAAGACCACGGGCCTTTCCTCGGAGATCTGGTCAAGGGCCATGGGATGGTTTTCCATGGCGCTCGTGGAGGTGCTGAAATACTTTCCCAAGGATCACCCCAAATACGACTCGCTTCTCGCCCTGCTCAACAACATCGCCGAAGGGATTAAAAATACCCAGGACGACGTCACCGGACTGTGGCACCAGGTTGTTGACAAAGGGAATCTCAGCGACAACTGGCTCGAATCCTCGGGAAGCGGCATGATGGTATATGCGCTCAAAACCGCGGTCGATTGCGGGTTCATCGATAAAAGCTATCTCGCGGTGGCGCAAAAAGGTTGGACCGGAATGAAGACCAAGATCACCCTCGACGACAAGAATCTGCCGGTAATCAATGGATTTGTCGGGTCGATGAATGTGCTGAACGATTATGCCGCCTATGTGGGTCAGGAGGTGGTGAGCTGCCCGCCGAGTTCCGGTTCCAAGCAGCATCCCCACGGTTATTGCGCCGTGCTCATGGCAGCTTCGGCCATGGAACTTGCGAAGACAAGATACCGGCTTTCGATCGCAACATCAGGACAGGGGAGCGTTACCAACCCGACCGGAGAGATGTTTCACGATTCAGGGACCACGGTCACGCTCACCGCAGTTCCGGGGAGCGGCCAACGATTGATCGAATGGAGCGGAGATGGGTCCGGGAGCGACACGACAATCGCTGTTTTGATGAATAAAGAAAAAACGGTAACCGCGACATTTTTACCAACTTCGTCGGTTATTCCTTCCTTTTCGCAAAGCTTCGGTCGCGGCATCGGTCTCAGGTTTGAAGGGAACCGGGCGTGCATAACGCTGCCCCTTGAAAAATCGATGCAGATTACCATCACCCTGTTCAACGGTCATGGAAGGACGGTGCGTTCCATCGCACAAGGATTTTTCAGCGCGGGAAGCCATGCCTTCTATTTGACTACGCGTCGCCTCGCGCCGGGAGCTTACGTTGTCCGTATACAATCCTCGGGTATTGTGCTGCACGACCTGCCGCTGGTAATCGTTGAGGGTAATTGAAACAGAAACGGAAAGGGGCCGCTTTCCGGCCCCTCTCCGTTTTTTATCTGCGCTTCGCCTTAACGCGATAGAGTAACGGATGTAACTTCTTGGTTCACTCCGAGGATACGGACAAGGTACATCCCTTTTGAGAGACCGGCGAGTGGTATCACCTGCAGGTCGGAGGCCATGACCTTTTTACCGGCAAGGGTGAAGAACTCGACGCTTGCGCGCCCGCTGTTAATTATCATATTGTCTTTTGTCAAAAGAGAGATCGTGTTCCTTGCTTTGTGGCTCCTGACGATCGTTGCTGCCGCACCTGATTCTATTTTTATATCGTACAGATACACGCTTCCCTGAGCGATGAGCTTGAATACCACCGGTCCTTCTATCGTACAGCCATAGGTTTTCTTTATGGTTGCCTGCGCTGTATCATCTGGACCGAACTTCAGTTCTGAAATGCCCGCATCAGGAGTTGATTCACCATTAATGACGCATTGAAATCCCCTTGCAAGGTCGGTACTGGAGGATGAGGCACCGTAGTAGGTAATCGTGCACGGTCCGGTTACTTCCGGCAATGTTATCGCGCTTCCCGAATTTTTCAGGCTGAGGCGTCCCTTCGTGCACCCGATGGTATCACCATACTTGACACAGCCTTGTGAGGCCTTGGAGAGAAGAATATACCGGTCACTTGAAGAACTCGGTGTGACACTGAGCGTACACCCGTCGACAACTGAAAACGTCGGCTCGGACTCACCGGCGAGAAGTTGAAGCAAAGTATCATAATCGTCTTTGGCCGTTGCCGCTGCGGATGCTGCGGCAAACTCTTCCGGGGTTGTACAGAAATCGGTATAGAACAGCACCTCGGCGTTAACTGCAACGGCAGCGCCGATAACAATTGCTAAAAGAGACAGTTTTTTAGCCATACGGGCTACCCTCCTGGAAAAATTTGGAAATTATCCGTTTTTTCAAAATATATGGCATGATTGCCGTAATTCTTAGCGGATATTGTCAAAAACTTATAATCTATTGCCTATCTATTGTCTCACGCCAGGGGACGCATGAGGAAGCGAAGCAAGAGGGGACAGTGATGAAAAAAAGGAGAGCCCCACCAAATCTCTTCCTTCCCGCCTCTAACGCCCCTCTGATTCATTATGTCACTTTGATCGCTTTGGATCGTCCCGACCCCAAAGGTGGCTTCAGCCACCAGGGGGCAAATGTGTAAGAGGGGCAGACGTGCCCAAATCTTCTCCTTCCACCCGGTATATATATTCTTCCCATACCGTTCACTCGTGTTACTTCTAGTAATCAAAAAAACAACAAAATCAATTAAAATTACATATATTATGTTCACAGGAATTATCGGAGAGAGTCGTGGAGATTCTACGCTATGGTCAATATATTTGAATATCAGAACTACCGGCTCTATTTAAAGGATTATTACAATGAGCAGAAAAGTACGAAAAAATACTTTTCATATCGCTATTTTTCGAACAAGGCCGGTATCAATGCGTCCGCTTTTCTTTATTACGTGATCGAGGGGAAGCGAAACCTCACTAAAAGCAGTATTGAGAAGATCTCCTCTACCATCAGTCACTCCAAGGAAGAGAGGGATTACTTTGAAAACCTGGTGTTCTTTAATCAGGCGAAGACCATCGCGGAAAAAGCGATGCATTATTCACGGATCGTTGAGTGCCGTAAACCCTTTGATATCAAGACTATCGACAGGGACCAGTACGAGTTCTATTCCAAATGGTATCACAGTATTATCAGGGAAATCGCCTGCATGATCGATTTCAAGGACGATTTCGGCCTTCTCGGTTCATACCTTGTACCGCCGATCGGGGCGAAGGAAGCGCAATCATCCGTCGAGCTGCTGGAGCGGCTCGGACTTATCGAACGTGACGACAGCGGGTTGTATCACCCGACCGACGCAGTGGTCGGTGTCAGACCCGCCGGGGAAGACGTGTTTGTGATTGAAAAATTCCAGCTCGAGATGCTCGATCTATCCAGAAGGTCGTTCGACGCTGTTCCGCGCTCCGAGCGCCTGAGCGCTTCCACCACATTCAGCATTTCAAAAGCGACCTTTGACCTGTTCAAGCTGAAGACCCGTGAATTCAGAAAAGAGCTTCTGGAGATAGCCAGGCTCGACAGCAGGGCTGACCGTGTGTATCAGTATACGTTTAATTTATTCCCGGCAACGCGGAGCACCGACGATGGAAAACAGTAAAACGACACCGTTGCGTGCCGCCGTAACGTTCAGTATCGCGTTGATTCTCAGCATGATATCCTGGCATTGCGGAACCTCGCAGCTTGCGGGCGGCGGTTCCGACACCGAAGTGAGCGGCCGTATACTTGCGGCGACCGGAGAGGGCGCCGAGAACGCTGTCGTGGCGATCATTGCTACGGGCTACGATCCGGGAATTGACGGGCCGCTGCCGGAAAATGCTTTCGATACGGCCGACCTGCAGGGGGGTTACCGTTTCAGCAACGTGCCGGCGGGGGTTTACAACGTGTGGGCCAGAAGCCGGTCCGGCGAGGAACAGACGCTTTTCGGCAATGTTTCCGTTATTGAAAAAAGGGAAACATGGGTGGATGACGTAACACTCAAACCGGCCGCATTCGTCAGGCTTCTGCTGCCCGACAGTCTGGCCGGCACCAAGGGCCGCATATCGGTGACGGGAACCCTTCTGGCAATTGAAACTTCAGGGACGGATAATATCGTGGAGATTCCCGCCGTCCCGCAGGGCGTGCTGGCCAGCATCCGGTTCCGGGCCGCGCCGTCGGACGCGCCCCTTGAGCTTTTCACCGCCGTTGCGGTCGTGTCGGCCGATACCGTCACGCTCAATCCGTTCAATGAAATATCGGGTGTCGTTTTCGAGTCGCTGCAAACTGTTTCAGGGGCCACGGTCACGTTTGTTCCTGCGGATCACAATCCGGCGTTCGGCACCGCGTTGCCGGATAAATTAAGCGCAGCGACCGGTCCGGACGGTGTTTACAGGCTGTACAATGTCGAACAGGGGTCGTACAATCTATATGCTGAAAAGGGATTAAAAATCTTCTGCGCCGGCCTGTCCATTGACTCGAGGAAATCGATCGCCATCGCCAACGTAACAATCACGGGGACCGCGACGCTCATGGTGCCGATTCCCGACACCCTGCGTGGTGCCGCAGGGTATGTATACCTGCCCGGCACGCTTTCCTCGGTCCGCTGCGACGCGGGAGCTGCCGTTGCGCGGTTCGATTCGCTTGCCCAGGGTACTTATGCGCGTATCGTATATCAACGGAGCGCATCCGATGCCCCGATCGTGCTGCATACGAACGTGGTGATCGATTCGGCGGGTCTTTTTACGCTCGATCCGTTCATGAGCTGGCAACATGAGGCGCGCGTCACGCTCAATACGACCTCAACGGGAGCGAATATGGGAGAAACGGTGTATGATTTTCCCGCCCTTATCAGATTGACCGGTGCGGAAATCGATTTCAGCCATGCACGGCCGGAGGGAGAAGACCTCCGTTTTGTTCGGTCCGACAATTCGCTTATTCCATTCGAGATCGAATACTGGGACAGCGCCACCGCCACGGCAGTGGTATGGGTAAGGATCGATACGGTGCGGGGCAACTCCTCGGTTCAAAACGTCAGGATGTTCTGGGGGAATCAATCGGCTAAAAAGAGTTCCCGGCCCGCTCTGGTATTCGATACCGCGCAAGGGTTTCAAGGCGTCTGGCACCTGGGCGAATCGGGCCCCAATGATAAGCGTGACGCCACGGCGAATGGATTTATGGGAACGCCTGTTGAACTGACCGGTTCGTCGGACGTCGAGGGCGTGGCC
>JAFGNB010000129.1 GCA_016927235.1 Chitinispirillaceae bacterium | reverse complement strand
TGATCGAAAAGAGCCGTCCGGTCCTCGCCGATGTCATCGTCGCGCGAACGACGTCTATGGTTGCGGCCCGTATCTCCGTTACACGCTCCACTTTTTGCTCATCAAATACATCCTCATCAATAACGTTCCGAACCCGCAGGTGTTCTTCCTGCGGTTCGCTCTCATACGATTCCGGCGGAAGATCACGCCCCGCTCCCTTTTGAAGATTGATACTTACGGTGATCACTCCCTGACGCCGTAACGCTTCGATCTGGGCATAATTCGCAATGAGTGTGTTGGCGCTGTAAAGCAAAACACCGCGTTCATTGAACACGTTCCCGACGAACATTCCTGGTCGGAGTTGATGGAGAGCGATTTTGCGAATCTGATGCGCAGTCATTGTATTCCTGCTGGCATAGAAAAAAGGCTGATTATTTTTATTATAGCAGTAGCGGAGGAGGATATCAACCGAAAAGGCGTCTTTTTTACGACGCATCCCTGATCAAAGGCTGCATCATCCTTCCGGGAGAACATTGCCGCCCGCGTTCAAACCGGGGCCCTCTTTCATAATCGTCTTTTTCAGTAATCGCCGGATCTCATCGAACGGCAGGAGTGCATACGCCTCCTGCGGCACATACCAGCAGGGATCGCGGCCTTTCTCTCCGTTATGTATCTTTCTTGTATACCGGAACACATAGTAAACCACCCGGTACCTCTTTCCGTTGAATGCATAGGTGATCCTTCCCGCCCTCCCCACAGGTTCGCCCGACACTCCCGCCTCTTCGAGAAGTTCACGGCGGGCCGTCTCTTCGGCGGACTCGCCAGGTTCGATATGACCTTTGGGGAATATGCGCACCTGAGGCTTTTTCTTCGACAAAATGAGCAGCACTTTAAGAGGACGCCGGTGCGTTTTTATGGCAATGGCTCCGGCCTCTTCGATATAGCGGGTCTCTGCAACTTCAGAAGGCAAGACGTTCGAGCATCGCATAATCGCCGTCTGGGTATTTCAGCGCTTATTTATCCGCCAGCCGTTCGAAATACTTCTCACGGTAGAAGAAAAGCTTCGGATCGGTGACACGGTAACGGGCATTGCCGAATGTAACATCGCCTCTGCCTTGCGAGCGGATCCCATAACCGATGTGGACATGCGGGCCGCTGGTTCGACCGGTCGTACCGATAGTACCGATTGCCTCTCCCTGCCCGACAAAATCACCTTCGGCGAAAAAACGTTTATCCAGATGACAGAAAAACAGTACGCTCCCGTCGTTGACAATGCCGAGGGTGCGTCCCGCCAGATTATTGGCCAGAAGCACTGCCCTGCCGCTCATCGGGGCGAAGACGCGGCTGCCCCGATTCGCCGCCACATCAATTCCATAATGCGGTTTCCCCCCTCCGGTTCCCCGTTCGCACCAGTCTCCGGTGACATACGCAAACGGATCGTCAACCCGTGTAACGAAGTAATGATACACCGGAACCAGGTGGCGCTCCCGATCGTTCGAAATCTCTGCCGGAGGGTAGAAGGTAAGCGAGACTCCGTCAGGGATAGAGTGTGCCGTGATCCGCGGCTCGTTTTCACGTCGCGTCAGATTATGGATGGTAATCACTTCGTCGATGTACTCATTTACCTCGTGCCATGACGGCACCGTCGCCCGAAAACGGCAGATCGCATACTTGGCGAGCCTGTGTATCGATTCACCCCGACTGAAGGTATGGGTAAAAAATCCCCCCGAAGGGACTACCAGCTGCTGGGGAGCGACCGGCCGGGGAGCGATTCCCGGCCCTATCGGCGGATGGGTGCCGAAAATGAAAAGGAGGAGCGCACAGGCGACTGCCAGTACTCCCGATTTGGTCCTGCCCGAGGCGTATCGTCGTCGGTGCCCGCCGGCGGTTGAATTCAGGACGAACTGTACCCGTTTCGCGAGTTCGTCGAACGCCTTGTTGACGTTGCCGTACTGCTGGTATTGATACACCGACATTCCCTCGTCCTGGGCGTTGCGAATGATCGACGATTCGGGGATTTCCAGGTCGAACATGATCGACTGCGGCAAAAAGGAGACGCCGTCGCTACCGGTAAAGGTGACCTGTTCGCAGAGATTTTCAAGATACCGCCGGTTTTCATTCATCGTTCGCGTCTTGCCCATGACTTTGGAGTTCTGTCTGCCGAAAACCTCGTTCTTAACAATACGCAAGCGGGTATGCGGATAACGTTGAGCGAGGGTGCGGACATTGCCGAGGTACTCCCGGAGGCTCTTCGTCGAGAGTGCATTAAGCGTCACCGGAATGAGATTGAGGTCGCTCACGAGGTACAACAGACGGGTGAGGCTGTTCCACACGGATGGCGTATCGATGACGATATATTTAAAATATTCGCGGCAAACGCCTAAATTGAATCTGAGGTTGCTCAGCTGTACGCCGGAAGGCGTGTTGAAGAGCGCGGAACCAGCAGGAATGAGGTCGAGACCGGGCCGCACCGGAACGATGAGCGCCCTGATACTGCCGCTCCCGACAATCGATCCGAACACTCTCTTTTCCGCCTCCGCCATCCGCTCGCGAAATCGTGCGAAGAACGGATCGGAAGAGACGTTGTTGCCGGGGGCGGCGAACCGTTTGCGCAGGAGTTCCCACGAAGAGTTCCCCTCATCACCGATGGCGCGTCCGAAAGCGACGGTGGCGCTCCCCTGGACATCAAAGTCGATACACAGTGACGGTCCCCGCTGTGAAAGCGCCGCCGCCAGGTTGGTGGCGACGGTCGACTTTCCCACTCCGCCTTTTATATTTGCAATATGTATGATACCGCCGTCATCGGTATCGGTAAAGATCAGCGTATTTTCAGGGCACTCTCCCATACGGCACTGCGATCGACGATTGACATGTTATACCGCCTCCACCAAAGATTCCATCTCGAAAGGCTTCGGAAGAATACGATCGTTTTCGTGGCGCGCACGATCGGGCAGACACGGCGTGTCGTCATCAGTATTATACAGTACGATCGGCAGCCTTTCAAGCAGTTTACCGATACGGAAATAATGGTAGATCGATGATCCTTTTTTCCAGGTGTCCATATCAAGCATCAACAGGTCGTAGCCTCCCTTCTGCACCTCGCCGATAAAATGGTTGGAAGTGCAGCAGTCGACCACCGAATGCCGCCTCGCCAGTAGGTCGATGATCTGTTTTTTCCGCTTTTTCGTATCATCCATCAATAAAATGTGCATAAGCGCTCCCGTCCGTATCAGTCGGGCGTCACGGCGGCGATAAACGATGCTCTTTTCAATTGGTACCGCACCGCCGCTCAGCCGGCTGTATTGTTTATCAAGGTTGCTTTAAGAAATTCGGCGTTTTGCCGGTATTCCTGCGCCGTTGAGTCGGCGATGATCTCGTCACACAATTTTTTTGCACGCATGAAATCGCTGGTACGGGTAAGAAGCGCGATCTTCCATCTGGCGGCATTGTGCCGGTGCCGCACCCGGTCGTCCGATAAAACCATTTCGAGGTTTTTTACGGCGGCAACGGTATCCGCTTTGATTTCATAGCAGGCCGCAAGCCCTTCATACGCCTGCGCATTGATGAAACCTGCGCTGGCCCCTTTTTGCACCGCTTCATACCAGGTGATTGCTTCATCGTAACGCCCCTGCTGATATAAAATACTCCCCAGCATGTAAGCGCTCATCGTCGCGGGAACCGATCGGCGATAATTTTCCGTAACGATACGGAACTGGTCGACGGCATCGTCCCATCGGTCTTCACTGTAGGCAACCATCGCCTTGCCGAACGATTCCCCTGCATTTTTAGCGCGGGATTTCTGGAAATAATTGAAAACCATAATGATCGCGACAGCCAGAACGATCACCGACAGTGAGCCGACGATCCTGTTGCCGTTTTTCCGAATAAACTCCTTCGTTTTAAGAAGTCCGTCGAGAACCGGATCTTCACGCAATTCCTGTTTCTGCTTGCTGTATTTTATCTGCACGCTACCTCCCTCGTAAACCACATCCTCCCGGCGATTACCGGCGCATCACCCCGGGAAGCCGCCTTCCCTCCCCTCCGAAGCCATTGCTCAAGGCATACAAAAATGCTTCTCCCAGGGGGGTAAAGTCAAGGCCGCTTCTCCTTTCGATGTATTTATGATACAATTCTTTTATTATCCATGAAGCTTTCATTATTTTGATACTATGAATCAATTAAATGATACCGGCCCGATGGAATCGATCCAGAGTCTGAAACGGCAGAACGAGCAGCTCAAGGCACAGCTTCTCAATACATCGCTTATTCACGAATTGACCAAGGTATTGCATTCCTGCACGGATTTGAAGGATATAATAAAAACGCTTCTGCTTGCATTGCAGGAAATCATCAACTTCGACCGTGTCATTCTTTTCACCATCGACCGTGAGCATTTCCGCTTAAAACCAAATGCTTCCGTCGGGATCAAGGAGAACGAACTGTCGGAACTCTCGATTCCCCTCGGATTTACCGGCGGCGAAATAACCGATGCTCTTTTCTTAAACCGCCATATTCTTGTCGAACAACCCGATAAAAACGACCCGTGTCACCTTCTTCTCGGTTCCGAAGCCTACCTTACCATCCCGCTCATCAACAAAATCAATAAAAAATGCTGGGAAATGAAGTCGTGCACAAAAACCGCCTGTCCCGCTCACGGCGGTTACAATCCTTACTGCTGGAGCATCAAAGGGAGCGGACTGCTGATTAACGCAAAAAATGAAGATGAGCGCCGGGCGGCCTGTATCGTCTGTCCCTGTTTCAAATTCGAGGGCGTTTTGTGGATGGACCGTAACGTGCGAAAAATTCCGATCACCAGCGACGATATCACCATCGTTACGGCGAGCGTGACGATGGCGGGTATCGTCATCGAGAACTTCCGCATCTTTGACGCGCTCGAAAAGGCGAACCTCAGCGAGAAAAAAATCAACAACAAGCTCAAGATAATCAACAGCGAGTTGCAGGTTGCTTACGCACGTATCAATCGTGACCTCGATCATGCGCGGACCATTCAACGGGGGCTGCTGCCGCAGGACCTTGAAGACACCCCGCAGTTCAAGGTGGGGACCTACTATCTCTCCGCCGATGCCGTCGGCGGCGATTATTACGACGTTTTCAATATCGAACCGGGAATTTACGGCCTGGTCGTTGCCGACGTATCGGGTCACGGAGTTGCGTCGGCGCTCATCATGTCGATGGGCAAAATTCTCCTGAAGACCTTTTCCCGGCATGAACATTCTCCGCAAAAAAC
>JAFGNB010000128.1 GCA_016927235.1 Chitinispirillaceae bacterium | reverse complement strand
TTGAAGGTGTCGGCCCCGTCGCCGCCGGTTCCGCAGGTATCAACAAGAAATTCGCAATTGTCCGGTTCAATGCGGCAGGCTTTTTCGCGCATGACTGATGCGGCTCCGGTGATTTCATCAGTCGTTTCGCACTTCATCCGCAGGCCGACGATCAGCGCCGCAATCTGGGCGTCGGTGGCGCCGCCGCTCATGATCTCACTGAAAACCTCAACGGCTTCGGAAACGGAGAGGTCGTTTCTCTCGACGATTTTTTTTATGGCGGATTGAATGACGGACATGGAGGCTCCTTTGGGAAATATGCCGATGGTATGCTCATGACCCGGGACGTTGGTAGAATATAACTGCTTTCGGGGCGGGGACAGAAGTCATTTGTGCAGAGGGCGTTTTTATTTTCCGGGCAGTATCCGCGGCATCATGGAAGTGTATTGTCTAGCGATTATAGGAGCAGTGTGCAAACGGGTTAGCGTACCTACCGGGAATTGGCCGATATCCGGGAGAACCGCTACGGCGCGTTGACGCCATAGTCGCCTCGGATGTCACTTCCGGCTTTCCAATGATTTTTTCCTCACCTCATACCTCGCCGCGTCGATGACCCATCGTGCATTTGAATAGCTGCGGTAGCGGCGGTTGTTGAGAAAAAGTGTCGGGGTCAGCGTCACGCCGTTGCGCAGCGCTTCGGCTCGGGAATCGGCGACATGCTTTGTCACCTCAGGTGATTCGACGAGCATCTTCAATGAATCGAAGTCTATTCCTATGCTGTCGGCGATGCGGCGGGCGACCTGGTCGCTGATGCGTTCGCTTATCGGCGCGAAGGTACGAAGAAACGCCGGCTGCTTCCCCAGAAAGGCGGTAGCGGCGAGCATCCTGTCGAACCGCGTCACGGTGAGATGCTTTATCCCCACGCGCAGGAGCTTTCTGATGTCTATGCGGGAGTCGCATGAGTCGTAGAGCTGCGCATACACCTGTTTGCAGTAGGGGCACGACATTGATATATACATGACGAGCGAAACCGGCGCCTGAGGGACGCCGATCCACTGGACGTTTGCAGTGTCGATCGAACAGGTCGCCGTATCGGTCAACGTCGTATACCGCCTGATAAAGTCCGCAACCAGCGAGGAGCAGGGCTTGCTTTTTTCCCGGAGGTATGCGGCGAACGGGACAAGCCGGCGGGCGATTGCGCACTGCGGACCGATTCGGGCGGCGTCGGCAAAGGGCAGTTGACCGCATTCCTTGATAGTAACGGTATCGAGCGCCGGGCAGGGAGGCTCCCCGTCTGCGAAAAGAGGGAACAGGACTCCTGCGGCCATCAATGACAGGATTCTTTTCACGGTTTCGCCTTCAGCAAGAGATGGTATAAAATTACACTATGCGCCGTGCGGATGCCGTTTTGCCGGTTAAGCGCGGGAGGGGTATGGCGGATGATTTCGCATAGTCGCTTCAGTTTTCGCATAAATCGAGTGCAGTACACCCAACAGATCGACCGGTTTCCCTCACCGCCGCTCCTGGATCTCCTCGATCACCCCCGTCGCCCCGGCCGCGATATGCGCGGCGTTCGCTTCGTCGGTGTCGATATGCATGGCGAGCGTGTACGCCGGATTGACGCGTACCAGCACGTCGCCGAATACCAGTTCGCGATCGCCCTCGATCCGAACGCGCACCACATAGCCGTCGCGAACGCCGTAATTGAGCGCATCAAGGGGTGACATGTGGATGTGCCGCATGGCGCAGATGACGCCGTGGTCGAGGATGACCTCGCCGGCGGACCCCTGAAGGGTGACGCCGGGAGTGTTGTCGAGATCGCCCGATTCGCGAATGGGCGGATGGATGCCGAGCTTGAACTGTTCGGTCATGGAGATTTCGACCTGGGTTTCCTTACGCGCGGGGCCGAGCACCCGCACCCGTTCGACGCTCCCCTTGGGGCCGACAAGAGTGAGCTGCTCCTTGCAGGCAAACTGTCCCGGCTGGGAGAGACCGCTTTGCGGGGTGAGCGTATGGCCGGCGCCGAAAAGCGCCTCGACGTGCGGAGCGTTCAGATGGACGTGGTGCGCCGAAACCTCGATCGGGATGGGTTCCTTCGCACCCGCGGTGAAGGCGGCCGTGATCTGCTCCGTGCGCAGGGCGCGCAGCGTTTCGCGGGCGATCATGCGCTCCTCGTCGGCGGCGATGACGAGAATCCGTACCGGCGCATCGTCGACGGAGATGTCGCACGGACCGTCCGAACAATCGGTCGTCCGGTTTTTCGCCTCGTCGATACGGATTCCCATGCACTCGAGGCCCTGACAGCAGTAATTGCGGACGCCCGCGCTTCCCTGGCCGATGCCTCCGGTAAAGATGACCGCGTCAAGCCCCTGCATGGCGGCCACGTACGCGCCGATGGTCTTGCGCACCTGGTAACCGAAACACTTCACGGCAAGCAGCGCACGGTTGACGCCCGCATCCGCTGCGGCCTCGACGGCGCGCATGTCCGATGAGACGCCCGACAGTCCGAGCAGACCGCTTTCCTTGTTGAAAAGACGCTCGCAGTCGGCCGCGGTGTACCCCTCGGCAATTTGCAGATGCGTCACGATCCCCGGATCGATGTCGCCGCAGCGGCTTCCCATGATGAGCCCGGCGGTGGGGGTAAGTCCCATCGTCGTGTCCACCGAGCGGCCATGGTCGATGGCGCACATCGAAGCGCCGTTTCCCAGATGGCAGCTGATGATTTCGAGGCTGTTGAAAGGGCGTTTGAGGAACTGCGCGGCCCGGAGACCGACATAGCGGTGCGACGTCCCGTGGAAACCGTACCGGCGGATATGTTTTTTATCGTACAGTTCGTACGGGAGTCCGTAAAGAAAGGCGTACGGCGGCAGGGTATGATGGAACGCCGTATCGAACACCGCGACGTGGTGCGCCGACGGAAACGCCCGTTGTGCCGCGCGAATTCCCTGAAGGTTGACCGGATTGTGCAGGGGGGCGAGACGGGAGGCGTCTTCGATGCCGGCGATCACCGCATCGGTGATGACGACCGAATCGGTAAACCGGTCGCCGCCGTGGGCCACCCGGTGACCGACGCAGTTGATTTCCTCGGGGGACTGAATGCAGCGGTTGTCGCCGGCGGAAAGCAGGGCGATCATGTCGGTAATCGCCTCGATACAGTTGTTCGCCGTGGAGGGACGCTCGTTTCTGACGGCATGCACCGTGAAACGGTGATTTCCATTCGGCAATCCGATATTATCGATGACGCCGGTCGCCGCAACCGAGTCGTCGGCGGTGTCGAAGAGCGCGTATTTAAGCGACGACGAACCGCAGTTGACCACGAGAATCTTGAGCGGTTTTTCGGTAGTGAGTCGGAAGCCGTACGGATCGGCGCTGCGGCGTTCCGCGGAGGCCGCCAGCTCCTTCAGCGCAGAGCGCTCCGTAAAGGAGACGCTTCGCGCGGTGATCGACCTGCCGAGCAACCGGAGTGCCGGCGGATGGGAGGCGACGATTGAAATGAAGAGATGGTCGGGAACGCACAGCACGGCACACCGCGTCACCCCGATCACGTCGGCGATCGTCCGGTCGCCGGTCATGAGTGAAATCTCTCCGAAAAAATCTCCCCTCCGCAGCAGCGCCAGCCGCCGTGTGTCGCCGCGGTCGTCGGTCACCGCCACCTCCGCTTCACCGTCGATCAGAACGAAAAAGGAGCGGTTTTCCTCGCCGAATTCAATGATCGCCTCGTGCGGTTCGAAGGTGCCGATGCGGGAGCCGGCGATCATCCGTTCAAGGTTATCGCGGGGGAAACCGGCGAAAAGTTCGACGCGGGTGAGGAGAAAATCGAGAAGCACCGAATGGTCCATAGGAGGATATGCTCCGGACTGATTATTGTTTGATAAGGCGCGCCCGTCACGCCGGACTCATCGATTACCGAAACGCTGCCGAGCGGCCCATAGAGCATAATATAGTATTGTCGTCGCTTTGAAAGAGGACAAACGGGCGAACTGCATCCGACGCCGTCTCAAAGCCGTGTGCAGGAGGTCGGGCTTATTTCACCGTGAAATTCACCATGTGCAGCACCGCTTCGTTTCTGCTGTCGACAATTGCCACCCGCCATTCGCCGGTCATACCGGCGGGGATCGTTTTTGCACTGTAGGTGCGGTGCCGGTTCGAGGTGACGTTAAGTGAAACGGTGTTGATCAGATCATCGTTCCAGTACCACCGATGCTGGATCTCCCGACCCTCTCCGTTGCCGATTTCGGTGAAACAGTAAAGCCGTTTGACCTCGGGGGGAAAGACCGTACCGGTATCACGCGGTTCTCGATCGACAATATCCAATGCGATCGCCGCCCGTTTGACGGCCATTACACCGGTCTGAGCCGCCGGCGTTGATACGGCCGGCGCAGCTTTGTTCGACACTGCCGTTGCCGGACGCGCCGGGGCCGATTGTGATTGCGGAGCGGGGGAAGGGCTTTGTGCCAATGATGTTGCGAAGAGCGCCGCAAGAAGACCGACGATACTCGTGCGCGTATACATATAAGCTCCCTGTTGGGGGTAAACAGTATCCGTTTACATCATATCGCATTAACCGCCCATTGGGAAGGGGAAAGGTTTGGAGGGAGGAAGCTGCTGAGCGATTGAGCCGCGATCCTTTATCTTTCGGTGTCGGGTGCCCCTCCCATGTGTGAATAGAAAGAATCTGATCGTGTGGCACGTGCCTTTAGGCCGTGCTCCTGATATGTGTGAAACAATGTTGACCGTCTGAAGAAAAACAAAATCCTGAAAATGTTTGCCGACGCATTTTTTGTTTTTCCAACTTTCTGGCAAATATGTTTTATAAGCAACAGAGACATGCGCGGGTGCCACGTCCATGTGTGACATATAAAAATATCTGTGTGTGGCATGGTCTTCAGGCCATGCTTCTGTATGTATGGGAAAACATGCAACTGTCACGGCCTAAAGGCGCGTGCCACACAGCATTTTATATATTTGCAAAAAGAACTCCCCAAAATTCAAAACATTGAAACACTACAATACACCTGGTCATGCCCATGAACTAACATTTTCATGTTACAGGAGAAAAAATTACCTGCGTGACGATGTTGCCTGCGAGTTGTTTCTTTCTGAATTGGAGAGAGCCCGTAGCGAACATCAATTCCGAATCTGGGCATATGTTTTAATGCCGAATCATGTTCATTTGCTTATCTGGCCGATGAATAGCGAATATGCTATTGAAAGAATTGTGGTGCAGACAATGATACGCGGCATCCGTGCCTATCTGCGGTTATCGAGTCATCATGAAGAGAATACTGATAATCGGTGCTAGTTCCGGAATGGGCAGGGAATTGGCGTTGTTGTATGCACGACAGGGCGATATTGTCGGCGTCACGGGGAGAAGAATCGAATTGCTTGAGCAGCTGCGGAATGCATTTCCGCGAAACATTTATTACTCAGAGCATGATATAGGCGGAATTAGAAATGGAGAGGTATTTCACGATATCGTTCAAAGAATGGGTGGATTGGATGTCCTGATAATTTCAGCGGGAGTTGGTTTTGAAAATAATGAATTTAACTGGGAATTAGAGGAGCAGACAATAGGGGTGAATGTCGTGGGATTTGGAGAGATGGTCAATATCGGATACAGGTACTTTCAACAACAGCGAAGTGGGCACATCGTCGGCATTAGCTCTGTTGCAGGAATAAGGGGAATAGATTCCTGCCCTGCATATTCAGCAAGCAAGGCATTT
Organism: Chitinispirillaceae bacterium; assembly: GCA_016927235.1. GTDB lineage: Bacteria > Fibrobacterota > Chitinivibrionia > Chitinivibrionales > Chitinispirillaceae > JAFGNB01. Next base: position 23,245 of record JAFGNB010000128.1, on the reverse strand, counting down.
ATTTCCAATTATTTGGAGGCGATAAGGAAAAAAGCAAAAAAAGAAAAATGCACCATAGTAGTAACAGATATTATCCCGGGTTTTGTTAATACGCGCATGGCAAAGGGTAACGGATTATTCTGGGTTGCTTCGGTGGAAAAAGCAGCATACCAAATAGCGAGAGCAATCGAAAAAAAATGTACTATTGCATATATCACAAAAAGATGGAGATTCGTTGCCTATATATTGAAATGCCTTCCACGAACTATTTATGACAGAATATAAAAGGGGAATGCGTGTTCGAAAAGCAGAAGCACTTCCGGGAGGGCGGCCGACTTTTGGCGTGCTGCAAACTGTTGGTTATAATGGGGAAATCGATAGTGTTTTTTATTTTCTTTCTTCTGCCTTCTGTATTCTGACTTCTGCCCCACCCTCCCCCCTCTTCTCACCCTCCGGCCAGCCGGTCGGCAAACTGAAGGTAGGCACTGAGCAGTTTTTCCCCGAAGAGCACCGCGATCCAGATGCCTGCGCCTAAAAAGGGGCCGAAGGGGATCTGGTGCTCGGAATTGATCTTTTTAATCGCCATGAGGATAACGCCGTAAACCGAGCCGATCAGTGCGCCGAAGAGAATGCTTAACAGTGCGGTTTGCGCGCCCCATAGTGCACCGGCCGCTGCCATGAGTTTGATATCGCCGCCGCCCATGGCGTCTTTTTTGAGCAGCAGCGACCCGATTGCACCGATCGCCAGGAGCAGCCCGCCTCCCCCGAGGATGCCGTAGAGGGCGTCAAGCAGCGTCGGATTTCCCGGCAGAAAGGCGATGCCGGCGGCGATCGCCAGAATCGGAAGGGTGAACAGATCGGGGATGATGTAGTGCCGCAGGTCGATCATTGAGATGGGGATAATGAGCAGAAGGAATGCGGCCCGTATTGAATAAACCGTAATGGACTGCCAGGAGAGCGGATGCGGCGACGGCGGATAAAAGTACCATATCGCAAGCGCCGCCGCGGCGGTAAGGGCTTCTATCAGCGGATAGGTTATTGCAATGGGTTGTTTGCAGGAGTGGCATTTTCCGCCGAGAAGCAGGTAACTGAAGAGCGGAATATTGTGCAGCGGTTTGATCGGCGTTTTACATTTCGGACAATGGGAAGCGGGCCGCAGGATCGACTTTTTTTCCGGGATCCTGCAGATCAGCACATTGAAAAAGGAGCCGAGAATCAGGCCGTAGAGGACCGCCATAACGGGAATAATGAACATGTGATCCTTTACTTGTCGGGCATACGCGCATTTTTCGCCGAATCGACGGCCGCTTTGAACTTAGTGAATGTATTCCGCATCGTATCGATCTGCGGAGGAGGATTCTTATCGAATATTGTACGCAGCCGTGCACGGCTGTGCAACAGGCTTTTTAATGCAAATCCTTTCGGCAGTGCTGTAAAACCCCGGTAGACGAGCGAATGGTTGAAATCGTTCCGAATCCGGCGTACGGGGAAGGATGAAATCGAAAGACAGGCGACATACGCGATAAGGAGGCCCTTTAAAAATCCTATCAGCCCGCCGACCAGCCGATCGATCCACCCCAGCGGCGTCAGATGGACGATTTTTTTTATGAGCAACCCTGCCATGATAATAGCCACTGCACAAAGACAATAAATGATGATGAAGGCAAGCGCATTTCTGATTTCAGGTTGAAGGGGGACATGTCTCAACGGAGACCGCATCGCCGCATCCTGGTGGTAGAGGAATGCGACAAAAATCCCGACGATCATTGCGGATAATCGGATGATTTCGCCGATAAGCCCGCGTCTCAAACCGGTGAAGATCAGAAATGCGGTGATGACTGCAATGATAATGTCCAGTGCATGCATTGATCGGAGGACCCTGTTGAGACGCTAAACGATCGTTATCGGATGGCGGGGTGGAAAAAAGTCGGGCGAGAAGAACTCGCCCTCAATGATAATAGCCTGTTGTGACCCGATTAATTTTTTTCGAGAATGCCAACCACGTGTTTATCTTCCAGAATGAATATTTTCTGGTCCCTTTTCCTGTAGGTCCATTTTTCCTGGAGCGCCCACGGCTGCTGGACTTTTTCCTGCTTCAACGGTTCACCCAGCAGGAAATAGAGTGTCTCCTGCTTTATGCCGATCTCGAAACGGCCGTCGTAAATACACGATTTATCAACCTCGGGCAGATCCGGATGCTCTTTGATGTAGGCATCGATCTCTTCCTGGGTGGGTTTGATGAAATCTTTCTTGGCGGCGCATCCCGCGAGAACGGCACCAGCGACGAGCAGTACTACCTTAACTGTTCTGAATTTCATGTTCGAACTCCTCCTCGGTTGAGTAGATTTTTACCAGTTTATTCAGGCCGACCACGTCAAGAACATCACGCACATACTCATTCGGTTCGATCAGTGCCATGGAACCGTTTTTTTTCCGGAGTGTATTGTGACAGTAAATAAGCACATTGAGAGCTCCGCTGTCAAGATATGTTACCTTTGCCAGGTTCATCGCCACGAAAAAACGATTACGCTCCAGCAGGGTATTAACATAGGATTTTAATACGATCGAATCCTTGAGCCGGTCGACTTTACCCGCGATATCAATGATATGAAAATGATGAGAGTCTCGCCCGCCAATATCCATTTATGAACCTCATTTAATAGATTGGATGACTCCCCCCCATCACCCCCGCCGCCGTATCTCTTCGACGCGACAGCTCACACGTCAAATATTCTTTCCACCCTGCAATGGTTTCCACCGGGGCATTTGCCGCTTCTAGGTTTCCAGGAACGCTTTAACAACCGTTTCCCGTTCCCTGAATTATGCGATACCGGTCGCACCTGCTTCACTGCTTTGTTGTGTGTGCATGCCGCACGCCGCAGTTGCGGCCTTATCGTATAATATATATCGACGAACGTCACAGCATCCAGTAAAATTGAACGCTCTTTCAGCAGATCGAAACGACGGTGTTTCCATTCCGAAGTTTTTCTTCATGAAGCACCCGTTCGATACGGCGTATGAATTCGATCGAAGAATCGGTATGAGAGCATTGCCCAATTGAGAGCGTTGCGGTGACGCTCTGCGGCAGCATGCTGAGGCGTCCGGTTCGTTGATGTATCCGGACTTTGATGCGCTCCGCCAACTCTTTTGCCTCACGCAGGTTGGTGTTGGGCAGGATCAGAAAGAAACGATCACCGGGGAGACGGCAGAAAAAATCGACGCTTCTGGCGGTTTTTTTAATGATGCGAACGATAATCGCCAGCACCTTTTCGCCGTTTTTACCGCCGATGGATTCATTAATGGTATGGAAATTATCAAGGTCCACCATGATGACGGAAAGGGCATGTTTATATCGTCTCGCCCTGAGAAGCTCTTCTTTCAGTTTTTCAAGATGATACCCCTGCGGGTATAAAAATTCGTCGGTTTCACCGCTTTGAACGACTCTTGGTTCATGGTGGCGGGAAGAGATCCGAAAAAGCGTTCCTGCAACAGATCGGCACTCAAGATAGTCAATAGCCGCAGTTTGAATTCCGACAATACGTTCAAGCTTCTTTTGCATTGATAGTTTGTGTTCCAGGATCTGCTTCCAGCGGATTATCGCCTCACTGTTGGAAAGCACTTTTCCGGTGAGTTTCTGGATAAGAACGGTAAAAGGCTGTGCAGGACCGGTTTGATCTTCTATCAATATCCGTTTAATGAGCAAAAACGATCGCTGATCGGAAGCGGCTAACTGATCCTGAATCAGCTCACGAAATCCGATGAAGGGGAGTTTTGAATCCATAGCTACGCTCAACGATTATTTTCAATGAAAAACGCCAGATGTGTTTTATAAATGCTATATTTTAAATACTATATTTTATCGATATATTCAACATATTCAACGGATAATTCATTTTCCGGCACGGTTACGGGAGGGTTATACCTCGTGAAATATGGAATGATGATCTATTTTTTTTTACTGCTTATCCGCGCGTCTGCTTCATTTTCCCAACCGTACTCCGACGCTCATCCGGAGGATTCTCTAACCATGGCGCTTTGTGTGAATCAGGAGCAGATCGTTTCAAAACGTTCCGGTGATTTCAGGATTGAATATTATATGGGAGAAACACAGCTCAATATGAAAACAATGAGCGGTTTTTTAAGCCTTAATGGTGCGAGCGCTCCTTTTTATCGTCGATTCAGGGCGCGTCGCATCCTAGGCTTGGGGATGGTTGCAGCCGGTATAGGCCTGATAGTGGCTGATGGATACATCCCTAAACCCGATTTTCCCCTTATCGCCATCGGGGGGATCGCAACGTCGGTCGGGGGAGTCGTCGTTTTCATCGGCGCGAATGATCAATTCCGTCTTGCGATCCATGCCTACAATAAAGACATTTGTAAAATCAAGTAACTTCCTTAAGTAACTTGATGAGCGCTGTTCGTGGTTGATGTGGTAATCGATTGACCGTGCGTCGTTTTCCGGGTCCCCTCCCGCGCAAACTTGCGGTTGATCGGACGGATTTTCAATGATACAATATGACCTGATTACTCCGCCGGTCGGTTGTCGTGGAGGAGTATCCATTGTCGTCAATCTTCACGGTTCTTTTAACGGGGCGAAGTCAACTCCTCACCTTTATAAGTTCAGGCGGGAGATGAAGGTTCACAAAGCGGCGATACTCCTATTGCTTTCCGGGATGGCGGCGGTCTGTTTTCCTGAGAAACTTCAGAAACGCCAGCCGTTTACCGTCCCTCTGGCGTTGATTACCACTCTTTTCGACAGTGATAATCAGTTTGTCGAGGCATTCGTCACCTTTGGCAGTGCCAGCGAGGGGTGGGCGGTCGGCATGATTGATGACCGTTATGTCAAGGATACCCGTCGCGAGCGGGTGGACCATTTCTATCGTGAGCGGCCGTTCAGCGCCTTCCGGCTTTCGCCCTTTGAAGCGAAAATAATGGAACGGGTGTGCAAAAAATTCGAGGAGACGCTGGCTATTTATGAAAAAGATGTGAAGTATGGCCGGTGGAGCCGCCTGCTCTATCTTGATTGCTATTTCCCCCCTTTTTTCAGGGGATTTTTCTATCTTTACTGCGGAGCGCATAACTCGATGAGCGCCTTACCGAAGGTTACACGGATCGACGATTCCCTCTATGAAGAGTCGCTGCTCTCCCCCACAAGCGACCGGCGCGTCACGCTCTGGCGTCTCAACCCGGAACAGGCGGTAAAATTGCGCATTGCGGCAAAAGAGCTTTCATTCCAGATGAAAGAGTGGCGCATGCGCGTCCTGACAATTCCGGAAATGGACCCCCGGCATGACCGGTCTAAAAAATTCCGTGAAGCGTACGAACTCTTTATTCGCCTCTATTTCAACCTTCCTCCCGCTTCCGTGATAAAAAGGAGAATCTTTTAGCGGGGGATGCGTGCGATAAAGTTGGCGGGCAGGCGAGTTTCAACCCGCCGATTCTCCGGGACTTAGTCATTTTCTCCTTGCTCCGCACGTCCGGAGATGTGCATTTTCAAGTACCTGTTTTCCCTGCCGGAGTGATTTCGGAAAAACCATGTTGCCGCATGCGATACACCGGTTACCGATTTATTCCCGATGCGATGATATCATCGCCGCTGTGCGCGATAATCAGGTCGTCATCGTGGCGGGGGAGACCGGGTCGGGGAAATCGACCGTTCTGCCGCTGCTCTGCCGTGAGGCCGGAATGGGCGCCGCAGGCCGGATTGCGATAACCGAGCCGCGTCGTATCGCCGCCACTACGCTTGCCGGATATGTCGCATCGCTCGACGGGACCCCTGTCGGGAAAGCAATCGGCTTCAAGATACGCTATTGTCAACGGCTGGAAACGAGCGCCGGGATCGTCTATATGACCGACGGCGTGCTGCTGGCGTCTCTCGCCGGCGATCCGCTGCTTACCCGCTGCGACGCGATCATCATCGATGAGGCGCATGAGCGTTCGCTTACGATCGACTTCCTGCTCGGCTATTTGCGATTGTTGCTGCCGAAGCGTCCGGAACTTCGACTGGTTATTGCATCGGCGACGCTCGACACGAAACTTTTTTCCCGGGCATTCAACCATGCGCCGGTGATCACGGTACGGGGCCGAAGGTTTGCGGTTGAGGTGCGTTACAAACCGGTTATAGCCCTCTGGAAAGGGTTCGGCATTGATTCATTCATTGAAGGAGCCGTCGTCGTGGTTGAAGAGCTGTATGCCGCCGGGGAGCGTGGAGACATATTACTCTTTTTTCCGACGGTGGACGATGTGACGGAGGCGATCGTACGGCTTCGTTCCCGGCTGCGCGAGGCGGAGGCGGTGGTACTCCCGCTGCACGGCCGCCTCAGCTCGCACCGGCAGCAGGACGTTTTTAAAAAATACCGCGTCCGGAAAATCGTCGTTGCGACCAACATCGCCGAGACGTCGCTCACGGTGCCCGATGTCCGCTTTGTCATCGATACCGGACTGGTGCGCATGTTGCGCTACGAGCCGCAGGCGTCACTCAGCCGGATGCCCGTCGAAAAGGTGTCGCAGGCGTCGGCGGACCAGCGCATGGGCAGATGCGGGAGGGTGCGCGACGGAATCTGCATACGGCTTTACGCACAGCAGGATTACCTCTCCAGGCCGCGGTTCACTCTGCCGGAAATAAAGCGGGCCAATCTCGCGGGTGTCATTTTACGGATGCATGCACTGGAGGCGGGCGACCCCTCCCGGTTTCCTTTTCTGCAGCGGCCTTCGTTTTCCGCGATCGCCGAGGCATACCGTCAGCTACGCGAACTCGGGGCGTTGGACGGGAAGCGTCGCATCACCCCGTTCGGGCGGGCGATGGCGCGGTTTCCCCTCGATCCCCCGGTTGCCTGCATGCTGCTGCGGGCGAACAATTTCGGTGCCCTTCCCGAAGTGATGGTCATTGCGGCGGCGCTGTCGGTCCAGGAACCGCTAGCGGCGGCGGAAGGCTCCGAAACAGTGATGCGCGGCGACCGGCATCCCGATTCCGATTTCATGACCTACCTTAACGTATGGAAACGTTTGCCGGTGCGGCGTGACGGAACGCGACGGAGCATTGTCGCCTCGTTGCGCCGCTTCGGCGAAAGATGCGGGCTCCAGCCGATGCGTCTGCGGGAATGGATCAATGCCCACGAACACCTGCGGCGGATCATCGGCGATATTTCGGGATTTGCGTCGCACCATACGTTCGCCGCCTCCTACGAAGCGATCCATAAAAGTCTGCTCGCCGGTTTGATAGGAGGCATCGCTGTGCGAAAAGAGGCCGGGGTGTACGAGGGAGTCGCCGCCGATGAAATCCGCGCGGCATCCGTATCGGCGGCCTCACGAAAAGAACTCCGGTGGGCGCTTTTTCACGAGATCAAGGCAACCGACCGAATTTACGGCACCCGGGCTGCGTGGATCGATCCGAGGTGGGTGGAGGAGCTTTTCCGGGAACGTTGCCGGTACCGGCACGATGATCCATGGTACGACCCGGTTTCGGGGACAGTGCTCATCCGTGAAGAAGTGTCCTACCGCTCGCTCACGCTGATCGCCAACCGCATCGTTGCCTGCCATACGGTCGACCGTAGCTTGGCATGCGAGGTGTTCGCACGGGAAGCGCTTGCGGGGGAGGGGGTGGGGGAAGGGTACCGTTTTATACGATGCAACCGGCAGGTGCGCGATACAATCGCGACTGCGGAACGCAAAATGCGCAGGCCGTATTACCGCGGTCCGGATGCGTTCGAGGCATTCTATGAAGCGCGGGCCCCCGTCGCCACACGAAGCGAGCTCGATCAGTTGCTGCGGCGGCGCCGAGGCGATTCGTCGCTCATCATTCCCGTCGACGCGCTGCTTGCCGAACCCCTTCCGCCGGACATCGAGGAGTATGCCGATGAGCTTATCGTCGCATCGCACCGGCTGTCGGTAACCTGGGAACATGACCCCGGCGGCGGTGCCGACGGCGCCACGGTGTCGGTTCCGAAGGATCTCGCCGATACCCTTCCGCAGTACTATTGGGAGTGGCAGTTGCCGGTGTTCCGGAAATGCCGCGTCGAGCTGGTTGTTTTGCATATGACAACATTGCTGCTTCGTAAGGGCATCGACCCCGCCGACGTCGCCGATTGTCTGAATGCTCTGCCGGCCGTGCCGGAAGGTCCGTATTGCGAAGCCGCCGGGCAGTGCATTCAGAAAAACTTCGGTATCGCGGCCGATGAGGCGTCTCTCGATCCCTCATGGTTTCCTCTCCACCTGTGGATCAGGGTGAAGGCGGTCGACGACTGCGGGGTGACTGTCGATACGTTCCGGCCGCCGTTGACCCGGCGAAATCCGCAGGCGGGACGCCGGTTCCGTGCCGCGCCGCTGTTGCGAAGCGTCATCGAGGGCACGGAGTCGGGCGCGCCGTTTGCATGGGAAGGGTGCATTCTTCCGCGGATGACGTTGTGCGGGGTAGCCGGGCAGAAGGTTTCCTGCTCGATCTGGAGTGCGTTATGTAAAGAAAAAAGCGGCATTGCACTCCGGGCCTTTACGACACGGAACGCGGCGCTCGCTTCGCACACCGAAGCGATACGGCAACTTCTCGAAGAACGTCTCGCCGAACCGCTCGCCTGGGAGATCGAGACGATCGAAATACCCGAAACACTCAGGCGGCATGCGCAAACGTGCGGTTATACCGGCAGCCTGCATGATACCGTCGTACGGCTTATGGTACGGACGGCGATCAGGCTTCCCGATGAACTGCCCGCCACGGGATCGGAGTTCGAGTCGCTTGCGGCCGATGCCGGAAAGCGGGTTCACGGCAGTGCGGCATCGATAATCAGTCTGCTTGGCCGCATTTTTGGAGCGCTTGAACGGTGTTTCCGGTTTTGTGAGCAGCAGAAGCTGCGGCATCCCGCACGCGTCTTCGCGCCACTGCATGCGGAGCTGAAAGACGCACTTGACAATTACCGCCGCGCAATCGATTCGGACCGCTGTTCGATTGATTTTCTCATACGACTGCCGGAATTCCTCGATGCATTTCCCCATCGCTGCGGCGCGGCTATTCTCGATCCGGCGGGCTACCGAAGCGCGATGCGGGAAGTGTACGAAAGCCGTCGTTTGATCGATGAATCCGCGGAGATGCCGGATTTCGGCGTTCAGAGACAGCGGGAACAATTGGAAATAACAATGGAGCGGTATTGCATCGATCAATTCGCCGGAGCGGTGAAAAGGAGCACGCAGGCGGTTACCGCCGGCAGGGTCGCATGCGCGCGTGATGCGTTGCGGAAGGTCATTGAAGCATTTTATCGCGTGTAATCAACATATCCCCTGAACCGGCGGTGAAACCAGCCGAACCAGTGGTCGGGATAGGCGAGAATCTGGTTCGAAATCGTGTCGTTATGCTGTTTCTGTACGGCGTTGATCGCCTCTTCTTCGGAAAGGCCGGCGAGGTCGGGTTCGGGGATGTCGGCAACGGTCACGTCGTAACCGTTGTCGGGCCGGATGATCGCATGGGTTGTGATCACGCTGCACCCCGTTTTTCGCACGAGCCCCGCCGCCGTTCTGACGGTGTTCGCCTCTTTCCCGAGAAACGGTGCCGGCGTACCGTGCTTTTTGGTGAATTGATCGATGAGAATTGCTATGATGCCGTCGTTTCTAATGACGTCGATCATTTTGCGCAGTGCACGGCCGGAGTAAATGGTGGTCACCGACGACGCCGTCCGTTTTGCCAGCAGCCATTTGTCGATAATCGTATTGCTCATCATCTGTGCGACTACATGGAGCCTGCCTGTTCTTTTACCGAAAACGGTCGAGAGCATCTCCCAGTTGCCGAGGTGACCTAAAATGACGACCGTTCCCTTTCCGCGGCCGAGCGGCGGCTCGATTTTTTCAAAGTCATGGATTTCATGGGGCGGCAGGGGTCGGGCGGGCCTGAGGAAATCGACGGCATATCTGCCGATGTTCCGGTAGAGCGACCGGGTGATGCGGTCCATGGACGGGCCGTCCCACAAACCGACATGCTCCATGTTCTTGCTGACGATGCGGCGGTAGATGCCGAGATGATACATAACGCCGCCGCAGAGTGAACCGATTGAGAGGGCGATCCGTCGCGGGATGATCGTCAGGACAACCTGCAGGAAGCGAAGGAAAAGATATTCGCAAAGATGGGAGAAATGTTGCATAAGCTTCGGCACACTGCACCGCGCCTTCGGGACGCCCTGCTGGCGTGGGAAATAATAGAAGCGACATGATTCGGCGGCGATAAAAATAATCCTCTCCCGGAGGTTATCGCAAACGCGGAATTATTATTTGGTATCGTCGTCGCTTCGTTTCTTATCTCAGCACGGCTTGAGCGGTCGTACCTACTCCATCCAGGATGAGGGAACAGATGTAAAGGCCACTCGTGATCGAACCGACGTCGATATAGTCGGCTCCGAGGCCTTGCGTTTTATGCAATGGAGCGGTTTCGAACAATCTCTTTCCGGAAAGCGTATAAACGGCAAGTTTCACCACTCCCTCTTTCGGCAGATGGTATTCGATTGCCATAATAGTATTGTCGGCCGTCAGCTTTACGCGTATTCCGGGAGGCGATACGGTATTTTCCTGCTCCACGGTAGTGGTGTAGCTGGACTCGAAGGCGCCGAGATCCGGCGCTTTACCTTTAAACGCAATACCCACATCCGTGCCTGCATCGATCAGATCGCTTCCTTCTTTTATATGCAGGTATTTTATATCAGGCAGGCTTCCATCCGACTTTCGGGGAGCGGTCAACTCGGAGAGATCGGTGCTCTCAAAATCGGATGCATCAACTTCAATGCCGCCGGACCAGCTGCATGATGTTACTTGAACGAACGAGCCTAGATTCAATCCTTTTACGCCGCTGCTGCTGAATTGAAGGCAATTTTTATACGTGGCGCTTTTTCCTGATGCCGGCTGCTCGTATTCAACGTAATCATATTTTTTATTATCGGCCGCGGTACAATTATAGAGCGTAACGGAGCCCAGATTGTGGTTCTGATCAAATCCCTTTGAAAGGTTTCCGCAGGCAAGGCAGTTTTTAAAGGTCCAGTTCTGCTTTCCGACATCACTTCCCGGCTTGAAACCATTGCCGTTACCCTGACTTACTGATCCGTCTTTAAGGTAGCCGTTTTTAAATGCCCAGCAGTTTTCCAGACTTTGACTCACATCCTTGTTCGATTTCAGGTACCCGTCCCACCCGTCGTCGGAGTTTTGCCATGCCCTGCACCCGATAAATTTATTGCCCGACCCAACATCCAATTTAGGCGCAAAACCGTCGGCGTTTTCCCCTCCGGGATCCTTATTGTAATAGGAATCGCAATTGATAATGGTATTATTTGCGCCTTCGATCTGAAGTCCAGAATCGCCGTTTTCAAGAAAAGTGCACCGGCTTATGGTGATATTATTTCCCTCGATCAGGAGGCCGTTGTCCCTTGCCCCCCTGAATGTCTGTCCCGAATAATTTACGTATGAAGCATCTATCACCATTCCTACGCCGTCATTGCCCGAAAAATCCAGCTCCACGGTTCCATCGCCCGGATACCCCACGACATGAATCCGTTTTGCCGCCGTGCCGCTTTTATATAAGCGAACTGTTGTTGAATACTTATGGCTGCCACCTCTCATATACACCGTATCGTCCGGCTGCAATTGCCTTGTAATGTCCAATAGACTCGTGGTTGCCACGACGCCTTTTTGAAGGGCGGACTTCTTTAATGCGGTTTGGCTGGGGAAAACATGATAGGTCACTGCAAAAGAATAGAAGGAAAAGATGCAGATTGCGGCAATTAACCGATTGAATAAAGAGAACATACAGGATCCTTTAAAGAGAGAACTGTAGTCAAATAATATAATTCAATATTCTTGCATTGCTATACATTTTTATTTATTGGATAAGGCAGTGTTCACTCGAGCGAACAGACAGCCTTATTCTTTACCATTTTTACCTCGTCCGGCTTTTTATTACTTTTAACCTGAGTGCAATTTTATACTACAGCAAGAGGTATCGGGAATGGGTAAATCGCCCCGCCTTGAAGATGTTATGATGACCGACGGTCTGCCGATGCCGTGGAACAATCTGCAGCATTCGCTTGAAATCGGTGAAGACTACACGGTCGGTGCGAAAAAAATAGCCGCGTTTCTGGTCAATGTCGAGGAGGCGATACCACTGGATGAGTTGTTCGATATGTTGTTTGCCTCGACTCCGCCCCGGGAATGGTTTGAGTTTATGATCGTCTGTATGCTCGATACCGGTTATTCCGATAGCGAGGTGGCGAGGAACGTGTTGCGGCTGCACTGCATGCGCCGCCTTTTCATGAGAATCAAAGCCGGCGTAACGGTGGACAGGCAGGAGGAGGAGCTGTACCGTAAAGTCCTTTCATTTGCCGAAGTAAGAAACATCCCGGAATTTCTCGGTTTGACCTTTTTTACGCGCGAGCTCGTGGAGATTATTATCCGACAAGGACGCATCGGTGAATCGCACCGGCGTCTCCTGGTCGGATTGATCCGGCTTGAGGCTCAGGCCCTGAAAATCAGGATCGACAGGCTGTCCGATTCGATCGACGCATACAGTATGAAGGAGATGGGAAGGATGCTGCCGATTATCAAGAGATTGGATGAAAACCTCCTTGAAACCGAGCACCTTGCCGACAGCATCGAAAGGAACGTCGATCTCGGACGGGCGTCGATGACGCTCGCCGGAGCGCTGAAAGCGGGATCGTTTGAGAAATGGGTTGACAAAATGGGCAAGGGGGGTGAGGTCAGGGCCCTGAAAGAGGCGCTGCTGCTTCAGCACCTCAAATGCGCCCCTACCCGGTCGGTGGTGGCCTTGCTGTCGTTGTACCGGTGGGTGTTTGAAGCGAACGGGATCAGCGTGTCTCCGGGGGTTTGGGCTGAACGGGCCCTTGAGCTGTACGATAACGGGCGGTTCAAGATTGATCTGGGAAACGTGATCGACCAGTTGCGCGACCACCTTCAGAATGCGGGGGCGTGGATCGAGGGGACAATCGCATCGGGAAGCTTTTCCGACCGGCTTTACTCCCAGTGGATCGGAACGAACGGCCTTTCCCGGCCGCTGGACCGGAAAGAGGAAACCGAGGAGCGTGAGAAACAGCTGACCGTCCGACAGCTGGTGTATCGGTTTGTCGGCAATGAATCGGTGATGTACCGCCTGCTTGATAATCCTGAAATATTCGGTGCGCCGGGTATCGTTGAATATATCGCAAAGAACTCGCGGTCGGTTATGGTCCTGTCAAAAATCGCCTCGAATAACCATCTTTACGCCGGTCCCAATAATGACGGGGTCCCCAAAGCCCTGTTGACCAATCCGTCGAGTATTCCGCTGTCGTTGCTCAGAATTTTTTTCAAACCGAGTTTTTTCAGCACGGCGGAACTCCGGCGACTTGTGGATGCATATTCCTCGATGCGCCCCGAGGTTATTGCGGAAATACGGGAGTATGTTGAAGACGAAGAGGAATAATGGGCGGGATACTCGTATAAGGAAACGATTCGGGGAGCGGCGTGCGCCCGGCGTTGACAGAAGCTTGAGGTTATAAGCCGGCATCCCGCAGATAGACGGAGGAATACCCTTAATGTAACACCCTCACCGTCACCGCCGCGACATCACTTCCTGCGGTAAGTCGGCAGATATAGATTCCTCCCGTCAGGCGGCCGAGGGAAAACGTCTCGGTATATGTTCCCGGATGTCGTGCAAACGACGTGCGCGATTGAAGCAGACTACCCTTCAAATCGAAAAGCGCTATTGTCGCACGTTCATTCCGATCGACCGAATAGGTTACCTTTAACAAGGAACGGGACGGCGCCTGATCCACTTTAAAAAAAGGAGTAGAGCCGTACGTTTCTCTTTTATCGCCGGCAATTCGGGCAGGTAGTGCGACTCGTGCATAGCTGATGCCGTCAAACCATGTACGATACGTATCGCCCCCGGACCCGAACCACTCACCATCCATCATCACATGGTCATCGATGAATACGCATATTTCTATCCCTTCGCTATAGGCAACCGTGTACCTTCCCGCATATGCCTGATAGAGAAACAGCGTATCGCCGATATTGACCATTGGCGGGCTGTCATAGTCGTTTGTATCAACAGTACGGCATGCCATCTGACGATACATCTGAACGGTTGGAGTCAATCCGGTTCCAATAAGCCAGTTGGAAAGCGTGTCCGGTTTTCCCCAGAAATTGGCCCAGAAATCGTAGGTTCCCATCTCTTTCATCGTCACAATCAGTTTGATTAGCATGGCGTCTTCAAATTCGGGTGTTTCAGATGAAACGAGAACCGTTCCATTATTACCGCACCCGGGAAACTCATGCCAGCGGTTGTCGCCACCATGGGTGTCCTCATGATAGGTAAGTTCAAGCGAGTCGAAACAGCACGCGTTTACGGTATTCTGTCGTTTGGCATCGATATACTGCTTTTTACCGACAATCTCGCCCTCCCGTTCGATGGTGCCGACAACTGCAGCATCATAGTTATAAGCGGAAGTAAAGGTACCGCGCAACCAGAGAAGCGCCGTGTGGTCTTTTTTCCATGCCGGAACAACAGGACTCAGGTTGTCCCGTGTGGAACGGCTGGTGATCGGTACCCAACTCCATGTCCGGCCGTGATCACCGGTGATGCCTTTAAAAATCTCGTGCATATCGAGTGACGAATCGTTCCGGGGGTCGAATGTGGATGACAGGTAAAGAGTATTGTTGTCGTCAGGATCAAGAGCGGTTTGACCGAAATACCCCTCGGCGGAGATGGATGGTTTCAAACCGGCTTTGGCGGCTAATGACGTTCTCCACCCTTTCCCATCAAACAGAAAGTAAACGATACGACAATCGGGCTCTTCCTCCGTCTCCGGACTGCCGGGAATGTGCATAGTGACCACCGTTACAACCGTATCACCCGGATAGGACTGTATATCGGTGTTCCGGATGATTCCCACCGCATCACTACTAAAAAGGGAGCTGTCGGGAAAAACTTTCGTCAATTGTTCCGCTGAAGGTACATCAATCGTATCGAAAATCGATTCGTCGATGACACTACCGAATGAATTGTAAAGAGCGCCGTTTTTGATATATCCATGGAAGATGCCTCCTGGAGTTGCTGAAGCACTGTAGTCTGTCATGATAATATCAATGCGGTCGAGACCGTTACCGGAATATTGACAGAATTCCTCTTGGCCGCCCTGTTGGGAATCAGCCTTTAAAAATTGGCCGCCGTAACTCCAGGTACTGCCGCTATCCTGTGAGATCAGAAAATGAAATATCCGGTTTGGGCCATGGACAAAATTGTAGAGCCTTTTTTCCAAGGAACAATAGATAAGATTTGACGCGGAAGTGGAAAACGCTGTATTCCCCCCCACTGCTGCTGCCCAGTCAAACCGATTCTCTTCCCCCCACTCCATCCAGAAATTGCCTGAAAAGATACGATAATCGGTACTGTTTGCACTGGAGGAGGAAGAATACATCGCCACATATTGTCCATCCGGACGAATAAAAAACGACGGTGCGCACCGACTATCGTATCGTAACGTTTCCGGCTTGTTTTCCCAGAGATTAAACCACTCAACCTCGCCGGTCGCAAGATCGCAGCGTACGGCCTCCAGAGTACCGGCGTGTTCCATTCCATCGACACCAAGGCTGCATGGGATCGAACCGGCTATGAGTTTGTTTTTAAAGGTATCGATAACAACCTGTTGATCCTGATACCCGCTCCACGCGCCGTTTTCATTAAATTGTTGTAAATTGCCAATAACAATATCCGGTATTTCACGTCCTGAAGAGAGTGTGCTGAAAATGAGTATAATAATATTAGCAGCAACCACTGGTTTCATTACTCTATTCCTCCTGTCCGGAGAGGCTGCTAATAATATAATATTAAATTCGAAGATTTGTGCACTAAATTGATGAAATTAATAAATTTTAGGAATGAGTTCTTACCATTGTACATTTATACATTATTCCTATTTCGGTAGAATAGGATTTCTGATTCCGTCGGTACGCCTCACCCCAACTCCCCCAGCCCCTCTTCCCCTCTCCGAAGAGCGGAGAGGGGAAGAGGGGTGCCCGAAGGGCGGGGTGATGAGGTGAGGCGACAAGTAAAAAACACAGCAACGTTTATCGTACCGGAAGTAGAACTATAACCTGCCTTAAAATATGGCCTTCTTCACTATTCCTTGAAGTACCTCCCCACCCACAGTCGTTCTTTCCGGTCGATCAGGAGCGATTTAATGCATTTCCCTTCAAATCCGATGCACTCCGCCTTTCGAGCTCCCGGCTTTATCCGCAGGAGGCCCTTCTGGGTGCCGAGGTAGATCGTCCCTTTCCGATCCCGTACCGCCGTCCAGGGGATGTTTTTTTCCGGACCGATCGGGATAATAGTCGTGTCGCGGGGACTGACGAGGATGCATACTTCGCAGCCGGTGCCGATCAGGAGCGGACCGTCGATATCGATCGACCAGCAGACCGTTCCTTTGCAAAAGGTAGTAAGGACGGTTCCGTCGGCCGTGTCGTAAAGGGTGATGCCGTTGCGATGGGCCACCGCGCATTTGTCGAAGTAGAAATCGACATCATAGGCCTCATGAAGATCGGAAAATCTGGCAAGCGTGTCGCTTTGCTGCCTGAACACCCCCTGTCTGCCGGCGAGCCAGATATTGTCATAACAATCGATTGTCATTGACCAGGCCATACGCCACATTTTCGGGAGTGCAATAAGTGTGTCGGCGAGTACCCGGTGGATACCCGTCTGGTACGAAGCGGCGAAAAGGTCACCGTTTTTTTTAAATGCAAGTCCCCGTATCGGGTGAAAATGATTCAAACCATACCGGGTAATTACATTCGGGCGTTCGGGCGATATGCTGAAGATCGCTCCCGATTGTGTCGAGCAGTAGAGAGAATCATTATGCGCAATGATGGTGTAAACAAACCGTACGGGAAGCTGCCGGTACGTCACCGTGTCTTTGCATGTGCAAAAAAGGAGAAGACCGGCAGCGGGCAACATACGGATCAGAGGTTCGGCGACAATCATCGGAATAAAATACAACAGGTACCGGCGCGGGTGAGGCGTTTTCCCCGCTCACTCGATCGGCTGTGCGGGCCGTTTTGCCGCCGCGACGTCAGGTTTTTTAGGCAATTTGCAGCTTCAGCATTTTATCGACGAAATGACGGATGAGCGTTCGTTCGGTTGAACTGGCATTGGTGAACTGTACTCCCACCTCCGAGTGATTGCTGCGGTTTTTCCGTACATGAATGACCCGCGCGTCCGTCCTGATAATGATGATCGAGTCGGGCAGCAGAAAGGTAAGCCGGAGAAGCTGCTTTGGATTGAACCGCTGCACGGCGTTGAAACGCATCCCGCTTTCGCTCAAATTGATCACATTGCAGATTTCCGCCAACTCCGGTTCCGCGGTGGTAAGGTCCGATGTGTAGACCTCGACCGTTACATCAGTTTCGATACGCGGGTGTTTTCTTCGTTCTTTACCGGGCATGTCCCTATTCTATCATTATGGCGAAGGAGAAGACAACCGCAGTATTGGCGGACTGAGTCTCTTCTTGAGGTATTTGGTGGCGACCATGTTGCAGCATACGTTATTTTTCAGAAGGCAGGGGTCGGAAGACAGGAGGAAATTCACTTCTTCTTTATTCATTAATCTTCTGAAATCTTCTGACTGACGATTCCAGAATCCTTCAAAGGTTGAAATGCCTGCATGTCCCTTCTGCGCCATATCGGTATTATCATTCATTCCACCCTAAGTGAGGAGTTGCATCATAAAAGTGTCTATCTGCTGAGCGGCATTGCAGCGTTGTCGGTGCTGCTGCTGCGCGGGTGCTTTGATAATGAGATTGTTATCAACGGAGCACGTCTGGACGGCTTGACCATCGGATGGCATGCTTCACTAATCGCTTTTCACCTGATTGCCGGTGCAGGAGTTGTCATCGGCATACTTCTTGCGGTACGCGTTCTCAAACGCGACAGGCAAAACGGCACCAGTGCGGCGATTCTGTCAAAACCGGTTCGCCGTATCGAGTATATTGTCGCAAAAACAACGGGCGTATGGCTGCTCGCTTACGGCCTTACCTTCCTGCTTCACGTAACGGTCTATTTCATCATGTTGTTCAAGACGGGTGCGGCAATACCTCTGTTCATGCCCGCGTCGCTGCTCGTATCGCTCAATGTGCTTTTCATGGTTGTTGCGGTAATGCTGTTTTCGCAGCTGCTGCCCGATATTGCCGCCGTACTGCTTGGCGGAGGAATCTTGCTGGTCGGGTACATCAGTGATACAGTGTATCTGGCGTCGCAGCACGGGATGGTGAAAAGCGTCCTTGAGCAGATGCGGCACGGTGATAATCCGGTTGCGCTCTGGCGTGTTCTATGGCCGAAAATGAGTGCGCTGCAGTTTTATGCGGTCTCGCTTATCAGAGATTCTGCATGGTACGCCCCTGGTCCGCTTCATCCGGTTATCAATGTCGCCGGATATCTGCTGCTGGCGTTTGGTGTATTGTGGTGGCATTTTTCACGGGAGGAGATCCGGTAGTAAACCCGTGTGATTTTTGTTTTTTCGCTTCTCGATGATTCTCCCTGTTATCGGCATCAGTTTACGCCTTTAATTTACCTGTGTCAGCGGCACGGATATATTTTGTTTCTGTATTGAAATGGTGATGGGTTACATGATTATACATTTCCCATAAAAGGTGCGCTATGCGAATTCTCTATGTTGATCTGCTCTGCGGCGCCGCAGGAGATATGCTGCTCGCTTCTCTAATTGATCTTGGTTTTCCGGTAAAGTTACTGGAAGAACAGCTCCGTACATTGCCTATTGAGCCTATCGAACTGGCGGTGGAAAAGGTAGTAAGGGGCGGGATCGCCTGCACACGGGTAACGCCGAAACTCGACCAATCCCACCAGCACCGCTATCTTGCAGATATCCTTTCATTGCTGCAGTGCGGTTCGGTTGCGCGTTCCCTTTACGAAAAATGCGAAAGGGTTCTCGATCGGCTGGCAACGGCCGAGGCGAAGGTACACGGCATTCCGAAAGATCATGTCCATTTTCACGAAATCGGAGCGCTTGACACGATCGTCGATATCCTCGGCGTCTCGATGGCAATCGAGTATTTCAAGATCGACAAGGTCTATTTTTCAACATTCACCGACGGCTATGGTACGGTAACGACTGCGCACGGAGTGATACCCGTCCCCGTCCCGGCAACCGCCGTCATGATCACCGGCTACCGGCTTAAAACACTTCAGATCCCCACCGAACTGCTCACGCCAACCGGTGCGGCACTGCTCACCGCCCTGGGAGAACAGCTCCCCGATACCTACGACGGCACGGTAGTCGCAACGGGATATGGGTGCGGCAGTAAAGTATTTGACGGACATCCCAACTTTCTGCGAACGGTGCTGCTCGAAAAAGCGCATGGTGAAACCGCTTTGCCGTTGGAGACGGTGCTGCTACTCGAATCGGACATGGACCATATTTCAGGGGAGATCATGGGCGACGTCGCGGCTCTTCTGCTTGGTGCCGGTGCGCTTGATGTAAGCTGGTTGCCGCTGTTCATGAAGAAAGGGCGCCCCGGATACCGGCTGTCAGTGATGGCCGAAGAGGATAGCGGCCGGATAATGATCGATACGATCATCCGGCACACGAGAACGCTCGGCGTTCGCGTGCAGCGCATCGGACGGGTGACGGCGCAGCGGTCGGTGTCGAAAACGACCGTTGCCGGTATGGAATGCGACGAAAAGCAGTGTTCCTACAAAGGGTATACCTTCTCCCGGCCGGAATACGAATCGCTCGCCGCGCTGGCCCGGAAGAGAGGTTGTTCGGTAGTGGATGTGATGGAAGAGTATCTGCGCGGCAATAAACAGGACCCGTGAAAATATCTCTCGGTGTGGTGCTGAAAAGCTGCACTTTTTCCCCACATTGCCGCCACCGCGGAAGAATGAATCGGGCTGCAGCGGGTGCCTCTTTTACGGAAGCAGTAATTATTTTTTTTCTGCAGGGGCCGGAGTCTCTTTTATCACGGATACTTTTGTGATAAGTATCGGGGTTACCGGCACATCTCCCATCATACCCTTTGAAGCAGTTTGCACTCCCTCGATGGCATCGACAACCGGCATGCCTTTCACCACTTTACCGAAAACACAATATCCCCACCCTCCTTCGCTCTCACTTCTGAAGTCGAGTCCCCGTGCACCGTTATCGACGGTATTGATGAAGAACTGTGCCGTGGCGGAGTGAGGGTCGTTCGTACGGGCCATGGCGATGGTGCCGCGGCGGTTAGAAAGGCGGTTGGTTGCTTCATTCGGGATGGGGTCGTTGGTTTTTTTCTTACTCATATCGGGTGTAAATCCGCCGCCCTGGATCATGAATCCTTTGATAACGCGATGGAAAATGGTGCCGTTGTAGAACCCTGAGTTGACATAGTCAAGAAAGTTCCCGACGGTCTTCGGCGCCTTCGCCGAATCGAGTTCCACCACGATCTCGCCTTTTGACGTCATGATGGAGACGCGGGTTTTTAGGTTTTGGGCGCGAACGAACGTGCTGAAAACAGTGACGGCGCAAAGCGATGCAACGATCCTGTTCATAGAAATCCTTTCTGAAAACGGTTGGCTCGGGTTGGCAATTGTTAGTGTTAAAGATAATTCTCGTCAATCGTCACGGACAAGGGAGGGGACGGTCGGCGGTGCGGAGGTCGTCGCCCTTGTTGAGAAGCTTCATCCGGAAACTATTTTTACGCCATCGGTGCGGCGGTGTTTTCGCTGCGCTTCTTGTTACTGTCACGAAAAAAACCATGACCAATCTGACCTTCTCACTTCTTGACAACACCGACGGCGAAGCAGTCGCGCACTATGAGCGAAGCCTGTTCAGGGCTTTTTTCCCGCACTATGATGCAGTGTTTCCACTTATCTGGCACATAGATCGGGAGAAACGGCGGTTACGCTCCATGATTCCCTACGCCGATCAGGACATATTCATCGGACGGTTGAACGGCGCCGTAATAGCGGGAGTGTCGATCAATTATGCCGTCCATAAGTTGTTGCAGCTTGAAATGCTTGGCTTCACTGTCGATAAAACGCAGCATGACATATGTGAAGGAAGAGCGCTGTTCAGCCTGCAGATGTTTGCCGGCGCCGGATCGGTACTCGCTCGTCTCGGTGAATTCGCTTACGCCTCTCTGGTGCGAAAGCACATTAAAAAGATCTTCGGGACCTGTTCACCGAAAATGCTTCGAGGCTATCGTCATTTCGGTTTCACGGTAATCGCCGAAGGAACAATCATGCAGCGGCGACGCTATTTGCTGGAAAAAGCGGTTGAACGACCTTTTTTTAAATAAGGTTATCCGTTCGGAATCCGCAAAGTACTCGTAATCACCCGAAGCGTTCGATACGTTTTCAGAGCGTGCCCTCCAATTTTGTCCTGCATTCCGCCGCAGGGATGGATGGCCCGCACATGGTGATTACGCGCTCGTAGTATTCTTTCGGGTTAAGCCCTTTAAGTGCATGGACAACCTCCTTATCTTTCATGAATACCACCATGGGAATGCTGTTCACCCGAAATGCCGACGCGATGTCGGGATTGCGCTGAAGGTCGACGCGGAAAAAACGGGCATTTTTCGAGTGTGCACCGGCAAGCGCGGTGAAGGTGGGTAAAAGAATTTTACATGGCATGCACCAGTCTGCATAGAGGTCGAACACTAAAAGCTGTCCCGGGGAACCCTCGACGATCGAAATCAATTCATCAAGGCTGCCGATAGATTCCACCGGATCTTTAAGAGGTATGGGAGAAGGGGGCGCCGGAGTTTTGGATTCCGGACGGGATGCAGGGGTCTGTAGTTGCTGTCCGTTATCATTTTTATCGGACAACTTCTTCGGTTTCCCGCACGTGGCCCCATAGAGGAGTGATATAATGAAAATAACGAGAGTGGTGGAAACGGTTTTTAACTTCCGGTTCATCGGAAAACTCCATGAAAATAAAAAGATTTTTATAAAATTACGAACGAATCGAATTAATGTTGCTTCCTTCAATGAAAAAGGGTCTATTGCCTAAAAATACTTCCTGCACGTTGACCCGCATTTCGATTGAATGTAGAATTGCGGTAGTAGTGTTTTATAATAACAAAGCCGTTACCGGACGATGGCCCTTGCCTTGCAAAAGAAAAAACAACCCTGCGGCGGAAGTCTATCACGGCCTGCAACCTTGCCCTTGCGGCTTTGACCGTGAAGTGTCTGCGGTATGGTTTGTGAGACTGGGACCGGGAAGGGGGGCTCCTGAAAAGATCGTCGGCGTTAACCGACAGTGATGACCAAAGCGTCTGCATGGTGCAGGGAGAGAAGGGGTGGAGCATGAATTTCAGGATACAAGAGCATAACGGCGTTGTGGAGCTGGCGACGGGAGGGAATATTCTTCAGGAGAGCGTTGAGGTGCTGAAGGAGCGTTTATATGAACTGATTGAGGATGGCAAAGTACGGATTGTATTGAATATGGCCCAGTCCAATTACGTAAGCAGTTTGTGCCTAGCGGTGATCGTGGATGTGAAAAACCGTCTTGCACAATCGAAAGGCGATCTCAAAATAGCTAATGTCAACAGATTGATCCGCAATCTTCTGGAGATCACCAACCTGGTAAAAAAAGTCGAGCTGTTCGACAGTGTTGAAGAGGCAGTGGCATCATTCATGACAAGGCGGTAATTAATGTCCATTGAGGGTAATGGATGCAATAAGCTTTTCGAGTGACTCCACCTTTTGCCGCAATTCCTCGTTGTCTGCCATATCCGTTTCGATTTTTTTAAATGAATGGAGCACCGTCGAGTAGTCGCGCCCTCCGAACTCGAGGCCGATCGAACGTAACGATTGCTTTGTCCATTTTTTACATAAATACATCGCTACCGAACGGGGCAGCGTCACATCCCGGCGGCGAGTATGCGCCGAGAGCTGGTTGGGACCCATATTAAAGGCGTCAGCGGTTATTTGCTGAAGAAATTTAACCGAAATGCGCTCCTCCTTGCGTGAAATCATATCTCCACAAAGCTCCTGCGCAACTTCGAGTGTTATATCTCTGCCGGTAAATGAGGAGGAAGCGATCAGTCTAATAAGAGAACCCTCTAGTTCCCGGACATTGGAAGTAATGTTATTTGCAATAAATTGGACGACCTCTTCCGGGAGCGCAAGGCCATCGATTTCAGCCTTTTTCCGCAGGATCGCCATTCGTGTTTCGAGATTGGGAGGTTGAATATCGGTTATTAATCCGCCCATGAACCGGTTGATGATATGTTCCATCATATCGGGAATTTTTTCCGGTTG
>JAFGNB010000012.1 GCA_016927235.1 Chitinispirillaceae bacterium | reverse complement strand
CATGACGACCGAAGCGTACAAGACCGCTGCTGACGGCGTCGCCCTTCATGTCGCCAAGCTCGACCAGACCATGTCGCGCCAGCGAAGGGCGGATTACATCAGCACGGCGGGCGACTCCGTCTGGATACCGGTGACCTATTACGATTACCGGGCCGATATGTCCAATCCGGAATTCCAGGTACACCAGAGCAACGGTCAAAATGTCGAGTTGAGGGGAATGGTTGAGGACACCCTCGATTCCGATCGAAAGCCGATCCCGACGAAGTGCAACATCAGCGCATTCCGGACCTGCATTCTGGGATGTTATTTATCCAACTGGTACACCACCACCGCCACTGCGCGGCTTGCGCTTTTCTGGGCGACAGGCTGGAATTTTCCGAAATCATGGACAACAATACCGGCCTGCCGCGATAATTGTTTAACAACTATCCTGGGGTATCCGAGCAATACCTGCGGCTGGTGGTTCAGCGACAGCCTGCGCAAATGGTTCCGGCCGGACAGGGCGCCGGGAGCGACATTCGACACGGTTACCGGCACATGGACCAATCTGGTGAACAGGCGAAGAGTGGGGGGCGCGATCATTCCCGACGAATGGGTGGGAACCGCATACGATTCGACCAAACCGTTCGCCAATATCGTGATCTATGATTCCCTGTTGTTCAGGGAGGATCCGGACCAGCCGGGTGTCTGGGTGTTCGGCGACTCAATCACCGCATCCACCAGAGATACGCAATTTTTCGTTTTCAATTGTGCCTCGGCAAGCTCCAAAAATCCTTACAAATTCATGCCGCTTAAAAACAGAGGATTCAAAGCCGATGCGCTGTCGAAAAGATACGGCTCCAGTGGTCCTTGCCCGTACTGCGGTTCGGATTTTTCAAAGACCACCTGTGATTCCTTAAAGGAAAATTTCGCATTTACCATGGAGTTGCATCGTAAATTCGTCTATAAAGAGGGACAAACCTTCACGTTCGAGGGTGATGATGACGTGTGGGTATTTATCAACAACCGGCTGGTGATCGATCTCGGCGGAATTCACATGGAAAGGAGAAAGAACGTCGCGCTTGATGCGCTGGGACTTTCCCCGGGTAATGAGTACTGGTTCGATCTGTTCTATTGCGATAGACATACCAACGAATCGAATATTTTTATCAACACCAACATGCTCATGTTCGTACCCCCTCAGCGTCAGAAACGGAGTTGGAGACGGGATTACGGGAATCTCGATTAGGCGGCCTGTGATGGGGGACCATCATCATTCCCTTTTTTTTCCGGTAAATCAACCTCGCCCACCTGCCCGACCCTCAGAGAAAGCCGCCGCCGGTCCTGCGGCGAGCACAGGCGGCTGCACCGGAGCTTCGTAGTAGCCCAAAATAAAATATACCACCAATTTCAGCACCCCGGTTTCCGACGCTATTTGACAAACTGTTCAGGAACGAATATATTTACCGGTAGTCGCACAACAGAGGGTTGCTGCGGGAGATAAAGGGGGAGATTATGAAGAGAGCTATCTTCAGTTGCCTAGTCGTCGGCATGGTGTTTATTCTGACGTCTCATTCATACGGTACCAATTATGTTGTTACGACAGTGGCGGAACTTACTTCCGCCCTGGGCAAGGTTGCCGGGGGAGACACCATTTTTATTCGTTCGGGCACTTACTCTTCCACAAAAACCATTTCTATAAGTAAAAGCGGCACCTCGGCACACGCGATCGCTTTCATGGCCTACCCGGGCGATGAACGACCGTTGTTTGACTTTTCAGGCAGCGGCACGAGCAGAGGATTCTCCCTGAGCGGCAGCTACTGGCATATCAGGGGAATCCGCGTACAGAACGCGGGCGACAACGGCATGATCATAACAGGCAATAACAACATTGTGGAGTATTGCGATTTTTTGGAGAACGGCGATACGGGCTGCCAGCTGGGCGGGGGCGCGACCGATAACCGGATCATCAACTGCGATTCCTATTGTAATAAAGACGCCGGGGAGGAGAATGCGGACGGCTTTGCTCCGAAACTCGATATCGGTTCGGACAACCGTTTCAAAGGGTGCAGGGCGTGGCAGAATTCGGATGACGGGTTTGACGGTTATCTGAGGCCGTCGGACGACGTAACAACCATCTATGAAGAGTGCTGGTGCTTTAAAAACGGCTACAGGAAGGACGGAAGCGCGAGCCGTGGAAACGGGAACGGATTTAAGATGGGCGGTAGCGATAATAAAGCACTGCGCCACAACGTGATCATGAAGAATTGCCTGGCGGCGGGTAACCGGGTCAATGGCTTCGATCAGAACAACACCAAGGGTTCAATGACCCTGTATAACTGCACCGCCTTCAGCAACGGTATCAATTACAGAATCGACGGTACCGTCCTGGCGAATGGAAAAACATTGACCCTTACCAACTGCATCTCGGCGGGAACGGGGGCGGTTGCCTTAACGGGAGGGACCGTTACCACCTGCAGCTGGTCGAACGGATTCTCGGTTTCCGACGACGATTTCCTCAGCATCGATTCGAGTGCTGTTATCGGTCCAAGAAAGGCCGACGGCAGCCTGCCCGACATGGCGTTTATGCACCTTGAGCCAACAAGCAAGCTCATTGATGTGGGTACACCGATCAGCGACATGGCATATAGCGGATCGAAACCTGATCTGGGGTGTTTCGAATCGGGTGCGACCGGGATGATGCACTCTTCGGTAAAAGAGCCGTCATTGTTCTTCACCATTGTCCCGCTGTCTTCCGATGGACTATTCAGGATCATTTTCCCCGCGCCTCGTCAGACGGCCTTCAACTCTGCGCTCTTCGACATGACGGGAAAAAAGCTGACTAATGTCCGCCGGCGAGATGGCGGAGCGGCGGACGCCGGTTGCTTAGTTGACCTAAGAAAGATCGGCGCGGGTAATTACCTTTGTAAAATCGGCAATGGAACCGAGAATACGGTAAAGAAAATCATCAAGAAATAGGATACCTCCCCGGCGCCGTCACCTGAGGCAGCGCTTTACTGAAAAGGCGGTGTTATCCGCCTGCCCCGCAACCAGATACACTCCGGCTGCGGGATCTGCGCCACAGAGGTTTATGATGTGTTTGCCGGCAGGAAGGATTCTTCTTTTCACCCGGTACACGACCTTTCCCGCGAGCGAATAAACGCAGAGATCGATTACGGCGCTTCCGCTCATCCTGACAAGCAGTACCGCCGACCCTCCTTTTCTCATGAGCCGGACGCCTGCCAGTGCGGCCGGGGCCTTCGAGCCGCCGGTACATGACGAAGGCGGTTTCGCGGCTGCGGACGACAGGTCGATCGGACCGCCGTTGGTAACAACAAGGGTATCCTTGAACCTGATGTCCGCCGACGAGGCGCCGACCTGAAGCTCGACACGGTCGTTTTCAATAACCCAGGTCGCGGCAGTTGAATCCCAGTACGCGAGATTTCTTCCGGGCAGCGTTAGGGTTACGGTTTTCGTTTCGCCGGGCTCAAGTGCGATGCGCCGGAAGCCCTT
>JAFGNB010000001.1 GCA_016927235.1 Chitinispirillaceae bacterium | reverse complement strand
GCTTTTTTGAGGTTGTAAATGACCAGCCGCGGGCGCTGCTGCTCGGCGCGTATTTCCGCCATCTGAAAATAGGCGTTGTAATTATCGGGATAGGCGGCGAGCACCTTGCGGAACTCGTCGATCGCCCGTTCGTATTTCTTCTCGTTTTTATATTTGACGCCGAGGCGGTAATGGATGTAATCGCCCGTCCCCTCCGCCGAGAGCGCAACAGCCGCCGCGAGTCCTACCCCTACCACGGTTCCCTCCACCACTCGTACGGCGCGCTGTATGCTGAAGTGCTTCAAGCATTTCCTCCGTTTCCTATTTTTTCGGCACCGTCAGGAAAAGATTCCGCTTCTCTTCCTTGAGCAGACGCTCCTCGCTGCCGATTCTGATAACGGTATTCGGATAGGCGATTCCTATTGAAACGGTCGAATCGCCCTGCCGCATATTTTCTAACTCGTCAATTTTTTCGATGCGTTCCCGAATCCTTTCGGTTGATGTAATAGATTCTAACGTAGTGTCTTTCAACAATGCAAGGGTCTGCATGTCACCGTAACGCAAAAAGCCCTTCTCATCCATTCCGTCACGAACCAGGAAAAACATTTTTTCATAATGGTCCGCCCGCTGCACCGTGAGCGAGCCGAACCGTTTGAGCAGGTCATACCGTTCGCGCCTCAGCCGGGCGGTGCGGGCGACATCAAGAATGGTCCTTGTCTCCGCAGCGCTTCCGGCGATCTCAACCGAGATTGCGAAAGCGCTTATCGATCCGCCGACAATTGCCTTTGCGGTAACCGTTTCCTCCGACATTATCGTGCAATGCAACGCGTCTTCCTTGATAATCACCTCCTTGTCCGCCGAAAAAGCAAATTGCGCCGCATGATGCACCCGCAAAAAGCCGCTGCAGGTAATCCTCCCGCTTCCCGATCCCGTAACGCCTCCCTGAACGATCACCGAACCGCCGCTGGTAATCTCAGCATCTTCCACATTGCCGCCGATAACAATATCACCGCTTGCCGACACACTGAATCCGGCACGCACCGATCCGGCGATCTCCAGATCGCCATTGAAATACACGTTCCCGGTTTCATAATTGATATCGCCCTTGATCACCTTGCGGTTGTGCACTTCAATGAGATGACCGTTGAACGTTACCGCTCCGTCGATGGTCGCCACAATGCATGCGGGATCGTTCGCATCGTGATCGGTACCTTTGCCGACGGTTATCACGACATCCGCCGGCGGCGGCGAAAAAACGGGTGTTCCGAAGACGGTGCTTCCCGGTTTGCCCGGTACGGGGGCGATATGCCGGACCAGGCTGTCGCCCTTACGGACATTCAGATCGAACTGCAGATCACGGAGGTTGACGCTTCCGTCCTCAAGTTCACGCGGCTTCCCCACCTTCGAAAGATCGATGAACCACTCAAGACGGCCGGGAACGCCGGGCTCCGCCGGCTTGCCGATCGCCACGGCAACGCGGCCTCTCAGTGCGCCGGAGGCAATCCGCTCGAGGGCTTCCTCGTCAATGCCGAAAACGATCTTGCGCTCTTCCAGTAAGGCATGAAGCTCCCGCACGGCGAATTTCCGGTTGCTTCCTTCCGCAATAGTGAAACTGGCGCACGATCCGTCGGCCTCACACTGCAGGGAAATATCTGACACCACTACCTCCTCTCACCAAGAGGTGCAGTTCACTCCGGTACCGGAGGACGGACTTCAGGTTCAAGATAGCCGTTACACAACAGGTACTTTATAACGTACTCCTCCACCGACGCTTCGAGCGGACGGCACTCGTGCATACACCCCGCTTCGCGCAGGCGCCTCAGGTCGGCCCGGGTGAAATACTGGTATTTTTCACGAAGCGACGCCGGCATGTCGACATACTCGATGTTCGGTGTTTTATCAATCGCCGAAAACATCGCGCGGGCGACATCGTTCCAGGAACGGGCGACGCCCGTCCCGATATTGAAAATGCCGCCCGCCTCGCGGCGATCCATGAAAAAAAGGGTCATGGCAACCGCATCTTTGACATAAATGAAATCGCGGAGCTGTTCCCCGTGTCCATACTCCGGACGATACGACTTGAAAAGGGCGATTGCTCCTTCGTCGCGAACGCGCAAAAAGGCCTTGTTGATGACGCTGCGCATGTCGCCCTTGTGAAACTCGTTGGGGCCGAATACATTGAAGTATTTCAAGCCGGCGATACGGTCGAGCCACCCTTTGCGCAGCGCAAACAGGTCGAACAGGTGTTTCGAATAGCCGTACATATTCAGCGGCCGCAGAAGATGCAGGCACGCCGCGTCGTCCATGTACCCCTGCTCGCCGCCGCCGTAGGTCGCCGCGCTCGATGCATAGATGAAGCGGGTTGCGGAGTGCCGTTCCCACCACCTGCCGATACGCGCCGTATAACGAAAATTATTATCCATCAAATAACCCGCGTCGGTTTCGGTGGTTGACGAACAGGCCCCCAGATGAAACAGCACTTCGATCTCTTCGCCGAAACGGCCCTCTTCGAGCTCATTGATGAATTGCCCCTTATCCAGATACTCCTCATACCGCAGCGCGACCAGGTTTTTCCATTTCTCCGACGAACCGAGATGATCGACGATGATAATGTCTTCGCGGCCGCGTTCATTCAGCGCATGAACGACCGCACTGCCGATAAATCCCGCACCGCCCGTCACGATGATCATACCGTCGGCTCTCCCTCCTTGCCATGCACTTCCCGGCAGCGATGCGCGCCGCCCTCCATAAGTATGTAACTTATCATAACGTAATGAAATATACAACAGGGTTTTTCTCCGATAATCCTCCCGGGGCAACAACTATTTTAAGAAGGGAGATCGATTTGAAGAACGCGGCGGTAACGCCGACACCGTATTATAAAAAAGGATCCTGCCCGATGAAATGTTCCCATTGCGGAAAGGTCATTCCCTATTCAACCGGCGCTTTCTGCAGCCAGTGCGGAGCGCCCCTCTCATCAGGAAATGTCGCCGAAGCAACGGGGGTTCCGGAGGACACTCCCGCATGGGAAACCGAACGACGTCTGACGAGAACCTTTCAAACACTGTTCCGGACGATTTTCGAAGTCATTTTCAGTCCCGACCGGTTCTTTAGAAAAGCCGTCTCGAAAAACCTCCCCGTCTTCCCCGCCTGGATATTCGCACTTGCCGCAGGCAGTATCAGTCTCCTGGCAGCCTGGTTCTGGTCAACGCTGCTGAAGAAATACGGATGTTCGTTCACCTCCTCGTATCACTTCCTCGCCGGCGATATTCCCCTGCCGTATATGCTCATCGCTTCGCCCTTTTTTCTCAGCCTCCAGCTCGTTCTTACCGCCGGATACATAACCGTCATACTGCGCTTGAGCAGGCTGAAAAAGGTTTTTTTCTCCCAGGCGTTCCGGGTGCTCTGCTATGCCGAAAGCCCGCTGGTGCTGCAGATCATCCCGCTGATCGGCACCTTCATCGGTTCACTGCTCTGGCTGTATGCCGTGCTGACCGGCCTGCACCATCTTTACGCCGCAAGCAGATTGAAAGTGTTTTTCTTACTCCTCATTCCTTTTTTTGCGTGCGCGGTTTTTTTTCTCATCGTCGCCATCGCGGGCGTGCTGGGCGGAATCATCGCGGGCGGCGGTTTTTTGCAGGAATGGCGGCCGTTTTTCGACCGGCTTCAATAAAGAGCTTGTCCATAAATAATCTTTGGCCTGCAACCGGCTGCAAAGGCCATGAACTTTGTCGCTCTGCATCGGCATATTTTCAATAATATGCCTGCTTCGAGCTTCGCGTTAATGGCCTTTTCGCTCGGTTTCGCCTTCAAATCTTATTTATAGACAAGCTTAAAAAAAACGCACCGGTCATCGGTGCGTTCCTTTTTGTCAAAAGCGACGATCGGCTATTTCCGGATGAGCGACTGGGCAATCCTCTTTTTCAATTCGCTGGAGTATTTGAACAGCGGAACGACCCTCCGAAGGAGGGGAACGACTTCGCCCGTTTTGGGGTTCCGTGCCGGACGCGGTTTTCGGACTTTCGAATAAAAGGTGCCGAAACCGCGGATTTCAATGCACTTTCCCTCTTCAAGAATATGTGCAATCGTCTGAAGCAGCTCCTCGACAACAATTTTCGTATCAGCCTGGGTAAGTCCGGTAAATTTCGCCACTGATGCGATCAAGTCATGCTTCGTTGTATTTGCCACACGTCCTCCTTTGCGTCGATCGAGTATAAATATTCCATGATTGCCTCGTGAAGTCAAGATAAATCATAGACTTTGATTATAGCCTCGACAGCCGCTCCGGACTGATCAATCGGAAATTCCGGTGCTGCCGGTAAAAAGCGGCAATGCGGCGATACCATGCCGGGGGCCACGGGGGACGCGTACGCCGCGCCAGACATTTTACAAAAGAGGAGTCGAAACTGTTGTTGTCCCATTGCCGCACTACCCTCCGCATCCTGTTGAGCAATCGTTCATCAGGCCGGTTCAGCAACGTTGTTCCCGGCCATCCTTCCGCCGGCTCTTTCAAGAGGGACTCCAGCGCGGCGCGATCGGCATCGCACCGGAGGAGACGCGTGATGACGTCCGCCTGCAGGCGATCGTCGAGTATCCCGAAATCGATCGTGTCTTCCCGGACGAACGAGGTACGAAACCACTGCATTGATACATATCGTTTCCCGAATGCCCGATCATACGCTGCGGCAAACCGCCGGTAACACTCCTCCACCGGCACCCATGAACAGGGAACGGGAAGACGGTCGTACAGTGGAATCGACTCCATACCCGGCAGCAAGGATGTTCCCGCAGGACGCCGTCCGATGACCGTCCTGCCGTATGCCCACGGGTCAACGAGGGAGTAGCCGAATCCTTCGGCAAGCGACGCGGTGCAGATGCAGTCGGCGCTCCAATAGAGCGGAAAAAACGGATCCCGCGCCTTCACTGCCGGATCCACGTTTCGCTGTACCGGCAAACGGGACGGGTCGACGGCAAGGGATAACCGGTAGCGCCGCGCAATCCGCATGACCGCAGCCATGCGCCGCCGGTCGGCCGCAGCGCATCCGCAGGCGCCCGTGACCAGCGACCCTTCAAGCAGGATTGTCGCAAGGAGAAGCGCTTCAAGCGCATTTTTCCGGTAAATCATGCGGGACGGATAGAGGTAGAGCCGGCGGCGCTGATCGAAGTGCAGTCCGTCGCCTCGGGAGAGCAGCTTCAGTTCGGAGCGAAGTGCACCGGAAGAGGCGCTGCTTGTCTTCCGTAAACTATTTCCGACCGGATTCGGCAGCATGGTGACCGCACTCTCCCCGAGACCTGTCG
>JAFGNB010000127.1 GCA_016927235.1 Chitinispirillaceae bacterium | reverse complement strand
GCGGTGTCGAGCACGTCGACCGCCTTGTCGGGGAGCTGCCGGCCGCTGATGTAACGGTGCGAATAGGAGACGGCGGCGAGTATCCCCTCGTAGGCGATCCTGACGTGATGATGCTTTTCGTAACTCTTCGCGATACCGCGCAGCATGATGCTGCAGATCTCCTCGGTGGGTTCCTCGATTTTGACAAGCTGGAACCGCCGGGCAAGCGCGGGGTCTTTTTCAAAGTATTTTCGGTATTCCGACCAGGTGGTTGCCGCAAGGGTGCGCAGCTCGCCGCGCGCCAGCGCCGGTTTGAGCAGGTTCGCTGCATCGTTCTGGCCGGCGCTGCCGCCCGCTCCGATGAGCGTATGCGCCTCGTCGATGAAGAGGATGGTTGGTTTAGGGCTGTTTTTAACGGCGTCGATCACGTTTTTAAGACGTTTTTCAAATTCGCCTTTGACGCTTGCGCCTGCCTGCAGGAGTCCGAGGTCGAGCCCCCAGAGGTCGACGTTCTTGAGGTGCGCCGGGACGTCACCCGCCGCAATGCGAAGCGCGATGCCTTCGACGATCGCGGTCTTGCCCACGCCGGCTTCACCGACAAGAATCGGGTTGTTTTTCCGGCGGCGGTTGAGGATGTCGAGCGCTTGGCGGATCTCGTCGTCACGGCCGAGGATTGGGTCGATCTTCCCTGCTTTCGCCTGCTCGGTAAAGTTGGTGCAGAACTGCGTCAGCACCTCAAGCCCCGCCTCGGGAGTCATGCCGCTCGGCGCGCCGGGCGCGGCGCCGGCGGCGGCTGCCCCGGTGTATTCCGACGAAGCGGCCACGATTTTCATGAGGTCTTTTTTCAGGGTATCCACATCGATGTCCCGCAGGGTTTCTGCGTAGGCGGTTGTCGCCAATTTTGCTTTTTCGAGCGCTGCGACGAAGAGCACTCCCGACGTGATATTGGGCAGGCCGTAGTTGAGCGACGAAAGCGTCCAGGCCAGTTCGATCGCTTCGAGCAGTGGCGGCGAGAATGAGGGCTTTCCGGTATTTCCCGTCTGGAGCGATTCGAGGTCGGTCTTGACGGACTTCTTAACATGGGCAATGTCGATCCCGTAATGGTGCAGGATGAGCTGGACGTCATTGCCCTGATAATCGATCAGTTCGACGAGCAGATGTTCCCATCGCACTTCATAGTTGCCGCGGCTCACGCAAAACCCCACGGCTCCTTCGAGGGCCTTGGTGCAGGTTGGATTAAGCCGCTGCAAGAGCGAACGAATGTCTTTGACGATCATGGCTGTCGTCTCCTTTTGTGAAGTTGATTGAAACGGTCGTTATGGTTCATTGTCGATAGTCCCTTCGTTATCGGATTACGATCGACTGAATATCGGTCATGCCGTGCGACCTGCCGAGCGCCGAGGTTTCCCCCAGGCGAGTTTCATCGGCCCCCAGCACCACCGGAACGAGCTCGATACTCTGCAGCTGCACTTCGATATCAAAGCCGAGGGGGTCGGAAAGGTATCCGAGAATGATCGCTTTCATGTCGGCGATGTTTTGCGTGCCGGGGAGGAACTGCTCGTACGCCGTGCGCGAAAGCGGACCGACCACCACCCTGAATTTGCCGGCGCGGTCGAAATAGGTGGTGCCGAGAATGGCCGCCCGCCCCAGCGGCACGGACGCGCCGAGCGGCTTGACATTACGCAGCGGAGCCCAGCGCGGGGCGAACTCCGCGACGGCCACCGGTATGCCGCCGAAATAGTCGGAGAGCAGCGTTCGCAATCCGGCGGCGCTGCGCGTCGCGCTGGAAAGAATGCCGCAGTAGGCAAGGAGCCTCATTTTCTTCGCATCCCCGGCCGGATCGACGCCGGAAAGCATCGCGATCTTGCGTGTAAACGAGTCGGTTCCGTGTGCGGTGAAATTGTACAGGAAATGGTACTTTTTCCAGGCGCGGTAAAAAAGGCTGTACATGCGATGATTGAAAATCGTCAGAAAATCGTACAGCGCCAGCGACGTTTCATGATGCGACGAAAGATATTCCGAAAAATATACCGGAAGCGGCGACGTGACGCCCACAAGCCCCATGAATGAAAGGGTAAAGGAAACCGTTCCCTCCCGCTCTTCGATTGCGGCAATATCGTTGGGAGGAAAGGTGATCGACTCATCGGGAAGAAACCTGATTTTCCCGGCGTCGATCGGGTTGGCGCTTCCCGTTGTTTTCTGGAAATACTCTTCAAGGAGCTGCACCGCCCTGAAAAAATTGAAGTCGTGAGCTTCAGTACAGAGCCGTTCGATCAGATCGGGCATTTTTTCCCCCGCAGGGAATCCCACCGGATCTCTTTGCCGGACGGCCGGCCGATGAGCACCAGCTCGAGAAACGAGTTGATCGACACATACTGCGCCAGAAACTCCTTGAGCACCTCCCCGAAAAGGAACAGGTCGCCGCTGTCGACGAACTCCGCTTCCTGCAGGGAGATCGCGATTTCGATTCCCCGGACGATGCTTCCGCCGAAAAGCGACTCGATCGGTTTGATGCCGACATCGCTGATGGACTCGATCCTGCGGATCCGCCCCTCGCTGTGCGACCATTCGTACAGTTTGAGAAACGCCTTGAGGCTCTCGGCCGACGAGAACGACGAGTAGGTGGCGCCCAGATGCGACAGAAACACCCACAGGTACTCTTCGCCGGGAGGCGGCGGGCAGGGCAGGGTGGGCCGGGTAATATTGGCGACCATGACGAAATCGGGAAAATCGTGACCGCCGCGCGAAATGCCGCCGTCGCGCAACTCTTCACGGGGGAGAACCCCGTTGGTGCACCATGCCTCGATCGAAAGATTTTCCTCCCTGAGCACCCCCTCCTCCGCCTGCTTTCCCCCGATGGTGATGAAGAGCTCGCGCTGATTGTCAAGGCCCTGGCGGTAATGGGTGGTGTAGGTGCGGATGCCGGGTATCCCGATCGATTTGAAGGTATGAAACGGCTCATAAACGTACCGTTCGCCGCTCTTGCGGTCGACCCCCACCACCGAGATGACGCTGTGGGCGGTAAACGAACGGGAATGCGAATCCGCGCGGACGAGATATTCGATCGCGCGGCCCGTATTGACCACCGGTTCCGC
>JAFGNB010000126.1 GCA_016927235.1 Chitinispirillaceae bacterium | reverse complement strand
GATCCCCCAGTCCTTCGAGCAGATCGAGCGTAACGGGGTGCACCGGGTAGACCGACCGAAAGAGCGCCGGCGTCGTCGTCAAATGGGGAAAATGGCTGCGGTACTCTTCGTAGACGTGAAAGATCGTCCGTTCCCCTTCATCGGTCACCTCGATGAGCCGTTTGGCGATGAGGTCGCGGATATGCAGCGTCGAGAGGTGCAGCTTGACCGGAAAGCGGTCCTTGATTTTCCGGAAAGTCGCCTGTGCGATGTCGCCCGTACGTTCGACGCTCTCCTGCACTGCAGCGATGATCCAGAGGGGATGTGAAGCGCTCAGCTCGCCGAGCAGCTGAAGGGTGCGAGCGTCGTCGTTGAGTTGCGGTGCGTCGGGTTTCGAGCGAAAGAACTCGGAGAGCTCGTCGATGAGGAGCAGGCAGCCGTCATATCCGGCCGAACGCACTTCGGTAAAAGCCGCCTCGAAAAGCTCCCTGCGTTCGCGCAGCGGCACCGATGGAACCGTTTTTCCGCGCGCTCTGAGAAGCGGTTCCGCGGCAATCGCCGCCTCCGCCGGGTGGCCATCGATCCACGCCGCAAGTCCGTGGGTATCGACTCCAGCATACGCGGCGATTTCCTTGACTACGGCGGTATCGTCAAGCGACTGCCGCAGCGTAAGCAGGATCGCCCCCCGGGTGGTCAGCGCGATCCGATGTCCGCCTCTCTGCAGAGCGGCTTCGATCGCTTCGAGGACGATCGTTTCGAGCGGCGTGCTCCCCCGAAAATGAACAAGCGAGATCGCTACCGGGAGGACGAGCCGTTTCCGCTCCACGAGCCGTTGCAACTCCTCATGCCGTGCAGAGAGCTGCTCATAACCGGCCGCGCGGGAGAAGAAGGCGAACAGCGCCGAAAGGAAATGG
This sequence comes from Chitinispirillaceae bacterium, assembly GCA_016927235.1. GTDB lineage: Bacteria > Fibrobacterota > Chitinivibrionia > Chitinivibrionales > Chitinispirillaceae > JAFGNB01. Next base: position 32,368 of record JAFGNB010000126.1, on the reverse strand, counting down.
CTCTTTCCCGAACCGAAATCCCCCTGAAGGAAGAATCCCTGTCCGCAGGGCCGCTTCAACGATTCCGCCAGCAGGTGCAGGTGCGTACTTACGTCGGCGGTCACCACGAACGTCGCGGCCGCCTTGCGGACCGCGCTGTCGTCGGCTTCAAGCCGGATGACGGTCTGCACCTCGGGGATGCGGACCAGATCGCCGATTTTCACCGTTGCAAGGTTCACGGCTCCCCGCCCTTCTCCGGCGGAGCGCCCCCCGGCAACGCCTCGATCGTTTTTCCGATCTTTTTTATCCTGCCGTAAAGCGATTTTTCCTCGGGGTACAGCGTCAGAAGCTCGTGGTAGAATTTCCATGCCTTTTCGAGATACCCCCCCCTCCGCGCCGCCGCACCGTAGGCACTGTGCACATACTGGTCGGACGGCCGTGCGCGCAGCAGCTCCTCGAGGAGCGGCAGCGCCTCCCTCTCCCTTCCCGACTTTGCAAGAGCAAAAGCCTTGCGCCGGAGGATCGCAGGATCATTCGACCGTGTCGTCAGCCGGTCGTACTGTCCGAGAGCGCGGTCGGTCTTCCCCGCCTTGCGGTAAAGCATGGCGCAGAGCTCGCCGTAGATGGGAGGAAGGGAGGGAATCTTCGCCATTTTTTCGTATTTGGCAAGTGTTGCCTCGATGCCGTCCCGCCGCGTTTCCAAATCGCAAAGCAGCCAGAGCGCCTGCCGGTTGTCGGCGGATCCGCCGAGCCACTCCCGGCAAACCGCAATCGCCTCATCGATCCGGTGAAGCCCGCGGAGCGCCTTGATCCTGAAGGGATAGGATTCCTTTACATCGCCGTTCCATCCGGCGAGTGCGGCGAGCGCCTCCTCGAAACGGCGCATTCCAATAAGGCAATCGAGTGCTCCTTTGCGCGCCCTGCACTCCACCGCCGGGAAGCGTCTCGCCTCCTGAAAGCCGACCAGTGCGGCGGCGAAATCCCCCTGCTTGAACTGCGCCTCCGAGCGGATAAGGAGCGAATAGAACCCGGAAGGGTTGCGTGATAAAGCCTGGTCGGCAACGGCAACGGCCTCATGGTAACTCCCCATCCGCACCAGAGCGATCGCCTGCTGGTTCAGCCAGAAGACGCCGTCGCCCCCGCCGCCAAACGCCTGCGTTTCGGCCAGTGCCGCCGCCTCTTTGAAACGCCTTTCGCGGAGCATGCGCTTGAAATCATCGTACGGGGCCACAAGGGTTTCCTCCCTATCGGGGAGATCAGTTAAAGGAAATTGGTAAAATAGTTGATTTCATGTCGCGGGAGAAACGGGTTATCGGGTGGAACTGCCGGGAGAAGGAGAGGCCTTCTCAACTTTGTCATATATTACCCGCTTGTGTTGTCGACCGATCGATCAACGCCGCTTCAGCCCCGTTTTCAGGAAAGAGCCATAAAGCCGCCACGGCACCTTTGCATGATATAATTTTATCTCCGTTTTGGGGAAAATGTATCTGTTCACAAATGAGGCCACCCTTTTAGTATGCAGCTCCCAAAGATCTCTTTCCGCACTGTCCCCTGTGAAGCCGACATTGAAGCGGTCCGTTCAATCGTCACGTCTCCCGGCGTCTTCCGCCCCGATGAAATCGGTATAGCAATTGAACTTATCGAAGAACGGCTTCGCCGGGGTATTGCAAGCGGATACCATTTCGTCTTCGCCGAAGAAAACGGCGCTCCCATCGGATATACCTGTTTCGGGCCGATCGCCTGCACGGTCGCCAGTTACGACCTTTTTTGGATCGTGGTTGCCAAACAGTATAACGGAATTAAGATCGGCTCGGCTCTGATGGTTGAAACGGAAAATCAAATCCGCACCATGGGCGGCAAACGGGTATACATCGAAACCTCCTCCCGATCCGACTATGGAGCCGCCCGGCGGTTTTATCAGCGGCATGGATACGCTGTCGAGGCAACGATAAAAAATTTTTACAATGACAACGACGATATGGTGGTTTTTTCTAAGGAACTGCCGTAGCGGCTGCCCGGCATCCGCCTCCCCTGATCACCGTGTCACGGTTACCGGCATGCTTATCCGTTTTCCCCCGCAGGCAAGGGTCAGAACATACATACCGGTGGGGATAGAAACGTTCATTTCACCTTCACTCCGTGGACAATGGGCGGCGAAAACCCGCTTTCCCGCAATTGAGAATAACTCCATGTCAATAATAGCTTCGGTAAACCCGTTCCCCGGGGGAAAAAGCACCGTCGTACCGCCGAAGTTGAATTTGACCGTATTCGCATCGGTTGACACGTTCCCTGCCTGCCTGCCGACAAAGGCGGGAGTGACGGAAGCGAAATAGACGGCGCCGCTCTCACCGATGGCGACGAACCGGTCGCTGCCGAAAGTCACCGATTGAAATTCCACGTCTACACCGGGAGAGCAGTCGAACCAGGCGTGCCCGTCGGGGGAGCTGAGTATCGACCCGCCCTCTCCCGCCGCAACGAACCGTCTGCTCCCGAAGGCAACCGACATGAGGCGGCTCGATGTTCCGGTCGATTGCAGGCTCCATTGTACGCCGTCGGTCGACGTCATCACCGTACCGGAGTCGCCGACCGCAACGAAAAACCCGTTTCCGAAGCTCACCTGCCAGAGTGTTGAGGGAAACGGTTCGGTCTCGCTCCATGAATACCCGTCGGTCGAATAGTAAAAAGAGGATTTATAGCCATTGGTCGCATCGATGTTCACCGCGACAAAAATGTTGTTTCCGTGGCAGATGCTGTAAAAATCCGCCGTCTCGTTCTCCGGCGACCGGTCAATCCACTCTTTCCCGTTTGTCGAGGTAACGATCGTCCCCCTCGTTCCCACCGCCACGTAAGCGCCGTTGCCGAAGGCTGTCGCAAGCAGGTAGTCGCCGGTTTCCACCGTCTGGCTCGTCCAGGATACGCCGTCGGACGAAGTAAGGATTTTATCGGAGCCGGCAGTAAGAAAAATTCCGTTTCCGAAGCTCACCGTCCAGAGCAGCATCTCCGGGATATCAGCTGCCCTGTCGAACCAGTCGATTGAATCAAGTGAAGCGACGATCGTGCCGAACTGCCCGGTTGCGACATAACGGCCGTTACCGTAAGCGATTGAGAAATAAGCTTCTCCCGCTTCGGGAAGAAAGCCGCCACTACTCCATTTCAATTGCCCGAAACTGTTTGAGTTAAAAAGGCAGACAAGTAACGGCAGTCCCACAGATGCGATTACGGACCATTTGTCTGGAATAATCCCCATACATTAGCCCTCGAATTTGGCCGTTACGTTGTATTGCGGCAACAATGATTCGTGGATGCAGAAACCGCTTCAATTGAAATATACAGCCTTTTTCGCCTTGATACGCAGAAAAACATGCTTTTGTTCTACGGTCTTTTTCCCATACACCATTCGTATCATTTCGGAAAAGCGTTTCCGGGGTGTTTCTCTCTCCACTGTTTTCAAAAAATTGGAGTAAAAAAATTAAGGCGGCACCCAGATTTGAACTGGGGGTGAAGGTTTTGCAGACCTCTGCCTTACCACTTGGCTATGCCGCCGTTGTAAAAAAGGGCTGCCCTCAAGGGGAAGCCCGCGAACTGGAGCGAGAGACGGGACTTGAACCCGCGACAGCCACCTTGGCAAGGTGGAGCTCTACCACTGAGCTACTCTCGCGTGGTGGGAATAAAAAATAAACCATAGAGGCCGCGGTGTCAATATTTTATTCGTAATTCAGGGGTTATTGAGATAATGAGATAAATAAATCAATTTACCATTCACTTCCGGCTCTTCCCTCCCGTGTCTCCCTACTTTGGATTCCATGACTGGGCTGATGTCATGATAATTGCCACGAACGCCATCATTCCTATTGCCAGAATTATTTGTTGCCGGTAATTATACTGACGTTTTATCAGAGAAATTTTCCTTGCGGAAGAGCGTTTGGAAGTCTCCGTTTCGGATTGAACGGCTCCTTTTTCTGTAACCGCCGATCGGTCGGGATTGCCGCCTGCTGCCGGACCGGCGGAGGGAAAAGAGTCGCGAATTGCCGGCGTCATGGCGGTATCGATATTCGCGGTTGCGGCGATCGAATCGTTCTCCCCCTCCCCGAGAGCCGTGGAAGCATTGACAGCCTCGCTGCTTTCCATGCCGGCACCTGAAACATAGAGTGCCGCAAGAAATAACAGTATAGCTTTTTTCCCCATCGGTCTATCCTAGCAGCGCCGTTAACAGTGCATTGATTTTTTCCGGATTACCGCTTCCCTTCGTTGCTTTCATCGCCTCACCGACAAAAAAGCCGAGCAGTTTTTTCTCGCCCGCCCTGAATCGTTCAACTTCATCGGGGTTCTGAGCGAGTACCGATCGGACAACACTTTCAAGCGTATGCGAATCGGAAAGTTGCCGCAATCCTTCATCATCGATGATACACTCGGGGTCCTGGTCGCGCTCCTGCATCAGGTCGAGTATTTTCCGCACGCTCCCGGCACTTATGGTACCGTTGTCAATAAGCTTCAAAAGGGACCCTAGACGGCTGGGAGTAACCTTCAATTGATCGACGGATATATTCAACTCATTGATAATGCGAAGAATATCAACTATAACCCGGTTGGCAACCTTCCGGGGATGGGGGTATACGGCAAGCGTCGCCTCGAAAAAATCAGCGAGTTTTTTACTCGAAGTGAGTATTTCAGCCGGATATTCCTGCAAACCCATTTGCCCAACAAACCGCTTACACCGCTGTGCGGGCAATTCGGGAAGCGTTTTTCGGAGTGCGGCGATCTCCTCTAAAGTCACGGTAAGCGGCGGAAGATCGGGTTCGGGAAAATAGCGATAGTCATGAACCTCTTCCTTGGACCGCATGGAAATCACTCTGTCGGCATTCGGGTCCCAGAGAAACGTCTCCTGAAGGATCTTCCCGTTGCCGCGAAGCACCTCCTCCTGGCGCCGCGCCTCGTACTCAAGCGCCTTTTTCACGCCGCGGAAACTGTTCATGTTCTTGATTTCGGTTTTTGTTCCGAGGTTCGTTTCGCCCCTTAACCGAAGGGATATATTGGCGTCGCAGCGAAGACTCCCCTCTTCCATAATGCAATCGCAGATGCCAAGATACTCGAGTATCGCTTTAATTCCGGAGAAAAATACATACGCTTCGTGAGGACTGCGCAGGTCCGGCTCGCTGACGATTTCGATAAGCGGCGTGCCGCACCGGTTGACGTCGAAAAGAGATTCGGGCCCGCGGTCGTGAATAAGCTTCCCGGCATCCTCTTCCAGATGGATTCTGGTCACCCCGACGGCTTTCAACGCGCCATCGACGACCATCGGCACTTTTCCGTTACGGCCGAGCGGTGTATCGTGCTGTGAAATCTGATACCCCTTCGGAAGATCCGGGTAGAAATAGTGTTTTCTGACGAACAACGATCGTTCGGCGATGGCGCAGCCGATCGCGCACCCCATACGGATTGCCATGGCGACCGCCCTGCGGTTGAGCACCGGGAGCGCACCCGGCAGGCCGAGGCAGACCGGACAGCCGTTGGTGTTCGCCGGGTCGCCGAACCGCGAACGGCAGCCGCAGAAGAGTTTCGTCTCCGTCAATAACCGCGCATGAATCTCCAGGCCGATGACGGTTTCAAAATCCACCAACAAACTCCATATTCACTTAAGTAGCTTTTTACTTGGCAACGGCCTTGAAGGCGATCCCCGCCGGGGTGAGCGAATCGCCGCCGTAGGCCTCGGCTGCGGATTTACTTTGAAAGGTGCCGATCCGGACGCGGTAAAACACCTGGTCCGACAGGGTGACCGGCAGGATCGACACCTCCCCGAAGCGCTGCTCCAGCCTTTTCTGCAGACTGGTCGCATTATCAAGGGAGCCGAACGCTCCCACCTGCAAAGTATACGCCGCACCGTCGGACGTTTCGCCGTCGGACGGTGCGGGGGCGGCCGGAGCCTTTTCTTCGGTGCGCAGTGCCGCCAACGTGAGCAGGTCTTTTTCCAGGAGCCGATCACCGAACGGCTGCAGTCGCTTCTCCAGCACCTTTGCCGAATCCGCTCTACCGAGTTTGATCGCGCATTCCAGTTTCGCGGCGGTCGCCGCGATTGTCCACGGTCGCGCCGCATCAAGCTCACCGGTCCGCGAGAACCGTTGGAAGGCGGAATCGTAATGCCCCGCATCCATATCGAGCAGCCCGATACGGTAGTGCGCCTCGAGTGCGAGAAGCGTGCCGTGATCAAGCGTTATGGTGTGCCAGAGCGATCGGGCGGTTGTGACGTCATGCAACGCCGCCGCCGCAAGCGCCCACCGGTGGCGGTAATACGGATCGGAACGGATGGTCGACGCCAAGCGATATCGCTCCGCCGCGGTTTTGAAGGCGCTGTGGACAAACGAGTAGTCCCCCAGCATGCCGTAGGATGCTGCGCGGAGTGAGTCGGGGACGGTCGTATCTCCGGAGCATTTCGTATAAATGGCAACCGCAAGCGAGCATGGGGCTACACGGGCATAGTCGAAAGCGATGCGGCAATCGGAAGGGTGTGACCGGTAGGCTTTCGCGAGCCGTTGTGCGGCTTCCTTATAACGCCCTTCATCGAGCAATTTCACCCCTGCAGTGTGGTCTGTATCGGCGGCGGCGGCCCATGTATACAAAACTCCGAGAAGAACACCTTCGACGGTAAACGCTTTCACCCACCCCCTCATAACGGTTCCTCCGATGTCGCACCCTCAACCGGTATTTCCGGCGGCGCTTCACTCTCGGTGAATTGCGCTTCGGAAATCGGAGGCGTGTCCGTCGTACGGGCCGTTTCGGACTGCTCAAGCATCCTGCGCGCATCGGCGAGTTTCTCTTCAAGTTCGCGGAGCTCTTTCGTCCGGCGGTGTACTTTCGACTGAAGAACGATATAATAATAAAATGCCGCAAAAAGTCCCAGAATCAGGCCCACGCCGAACGCCCCGGCAACATAATAGTAAATCGGTATCGCAGGAGTCCAGTAGGTTAAAATTCGTGCCGCTGCGACCTGCTTGAACTGCTCCTGCGTAAAAGTAAAAATGAGGATCCATGCGAAGAGAAATGCAATGACAAATACAACGAGCCATTTAAGAATTTTCATGGTGCGGTCCTTTCGCAGATGATTGTCATACCGCTGGTCCGAACAACCTCAGCCTGTAAAATCGTTCCTGCCTGTACGTCGTCGCAAGCGATGAGCGCTCTTTTACATCCATAGTCACGCGCCATCCAGAGCCGGTCACGCTTCAGCTGCCGCCCGCGTATCATAAGCTGCACCTTCCGGCCCACCATGGCGGAATACTTCTCTTTCGTAATTGCCGTTTGCCGGTCGATCAGCATCTTGAGCCTTCGGCGTTTGATCGCATCGGCAACCGTGTCGACGAAATTCGCTGCGACGGTCCCTTCGCGGACGCTGTAGGCGAACATGAACGCCCCGGTAAAACGGACCTCCTCGACAAGTGCGAGCGTCGCTTCGAAATCGGCATCGGTCTCCGACGGAAAGCCGACGAGAAAATCGGTGGTGATGTCCGCCTTGGGAAGGAGCGAACGAATCATCATGATGCGGTCGCGGTAGTCGGCGGCACTGTATCGCCGGTTCATGAGCGACAACACCCTGTCGGAACCCGACTGGACCGGAAGGTGAATATGGCGGCAGCATTTCGGTTCATCGGCGATAGTACGAATCAGCTTTTCACAACAATCTTTCGGGTGGGAGGTGGTGAACCGGATTCGTTTGATCCCCTCCACGGCGGCAACCTCACGGATAAGATCGGGGAAATCGATCCCTGCATCGCAATAGGAATTGACATTCTGGCCGAGTAGTGTGACCTCTCTGACACCCTGTCCCGCTTTTTTCCGGACAGCATCAATGATGGTTGCCGCAGGAATCGACGACTCGGGACCCCGGACATATGGAACGATACAGTAGGAGCAGTAATTATTGCAGCCGCGCATAATCGATATAAAATCACTTGCTTCACCCGTTGTTTCAATACCCGTAAAATCAGCATGTTGACCGGGAAAAGCCCTTGCGGTTATTTCATCGATCCTCCCCAGTGACCGTGCACCGATCACCCGGTCCACTCCCGGAATATCCTTCATAAGCCTCTCCCCAAGCCGCTCCGCCATGCACCCGATCACCCAGAGTTGTGCTCCCGGTTTCTTCATCCTGCAGAATTCTGCAATGCGCACCCGCGCACGCCGTTCGGCATGCTCACGCACACTGCAGGTATTCACTATTATAAGGTCGGCCTTACCCGGATCACCGATTGTCTGGAAACCATGCGTGAAGAGCCGCTCGGCGACATCATTCGAATCGGCGACATTCATCTGGCAACCGAATGTTTGTAAAAAGACGTAAGGCATTGAAAAAAGGCAATTTCTATGGAAATAATAATCGCCCGGTATCTCGCCGGCTGCTGTTTGTTCCTAAAAATACTTCACTGTCCAGGGGGGTGTTGTTGGAATCCATGGAAAAGGAAAATGGTAAAAGTGATTTTGATTCCGTGCACTCACAATCTAAATCCCAGCCGCACCCCCATTTCGATCATCACTTGTCCCTGGGGAATTGCCCGTATATGCATCGAGTCGTCCCAGTAATAATCGGTCGCATTGTATCGGTCGGTGAGGTTGAAGACATTGAAATATGCATCATAACGTGTAAGAAACCGATGATCGATGAACCTCGAACGGTACTGCATGCTCAGATCAAACCGGAGATAGTTTGGTGCGCGAATGAAACCGTATTTGATGAAGTCGTAAAACGGCAAGCCTTTTGCCGCAATCCCGTTGAAATAAAAATGCATCTGCGCCTCATCTCCGAATTGGGTATGGATGCCGCCCCTGCCGGTCCACGGGACATCCCATTCGTACGGCGCTTCTTCATCATTCGTCAATCGGCGCGCGCGGGAGAGGTTGACAATGCCGGTGAGGGCCAGCCAGTCGAAAAGCTGCAGCTCTGCGTCAAGATCCGCTCCCGCGGCAAAAAGCTTCGTGGATGAATCGGGTACCCAGACCTGCAGCAGGGGATCGAGTTTCGGCTCTATACTCTTTATACGAAGATAAGGTTGAACCCCTATTTTTACCTGCGGACCGAAGCGGTAATACACTGGTAATGCAAAGAGATAGGCGCTCAGATGCCTGCGGCGAAAGAGTGTATCGGGCTGTCCCCTGATATCAGGTCGCGTGGTGACTCTCCCACCGTATAGACCCGCCCGGAGATTATGCCCGTTCCAGATGACCGAAACTCCCGCATCGCCGATCAGGTCCGGTTCATTTCCATACAGAAGTCCCGCGCAGAGCAGGTCGATGCCGGCGGTCACCCTGCCGAATGTTTTTCCGGCAAAGCCGTGTACCTGTAGTGACATTTCCTCTCCGCCGACATCGACGACCCGTTTCTCTGCGGTGTCAACATAGGTGTATTCCTTTCTTCCGGTAGTTAAATTTTTCGACGAATCGAAGACCGCCTGAAAAGTTCCATTGACAAAGCCGTTCCATTGAGAATATTCAGCCTGCAGATCGAGCGACCAATCGAAAACGGATCCCGGAAGCGAATCGAACGTTACCGCTACCGTTCCGTTCGACTGCTCCGTGAACTTGCGGTACGTATCATCGCCGGCCCTCTTCCCCGATGCGAAATACTGCCGCGAACCGCCGGCGCGTATGACCGGCACCCCCTTTTTGTCCGACCGCATGGTAACACTTGCCATTCCCCAGGGGATCGTTTCATTGTTGCGACCGGCGTATTTGTCCCATGCAAACCATGAAAACGAATCGAAATGAAGCGACTTCAACGTACCCGCGCCGGTCAAGGTAACATTGCCGTAGCCTATCGGGGTTCCAAACTGGTTTTCCTGCATTTTATACCACACGCTGAAAAACCTCAGCGTTCCTTTTTCGGCGCGGGTAAATCCGAACTGCAGGCAGTCGTCGGTTTTTTTCCTTGCCAGCGATAAGAGAAAATCCTGCCCCATGGTATTGAAATCGACCGACAGCTCAGGCCGGCTCAGAAGCTTACGGTTCGCCGGCCGGTAGATGCTCGGCTGAGCGTCGACACGGAATCCGCTTGCGTCGATCTGTTTGCCGGCGATGCCGTCGACGGTAAGATCGATTTCGCTGAGCGCGGAGATCATCATGCCGTCGATGTCGGCGTAGGAATGCCCGCCGAAGTGAAACGGGGCGAGAAACGGCACGCCGCAGATATAATACCGGTTGTCAAAAGGACTTCCCGCCCGCACCATCATCATCGATTTCGATTCGGGAATTGCGCGGATTTCCGCTTTTGTCTGCAGTATGTCGCTGAGGTAGTGGGTAAGTCCGGCTGCAATCTGCTCCTCCTCGATGTCGATACGCCGTTTATTCAACGGGGTGCCGTACACCACGATTTCGAGCGCTGTGTCTTTTTCGATCGGTTCGAGGCGGCAGGATACTTTTTTCGTGACTCCCTGCACGACTTCGAGCATCGCATGGGCGATTGCATAGCGAGGCGCGATGATCGCCATACGCACCGGGCAGGCGGGCAGCAAGCGGAACGCGAAACGGCCCGATGAGTCGGTCGCGGTGGAGAGAATGCCGTTTTTTTCCGATTGGCCGGGAACAGTGCCGATGATCCGCAGATAGCGGCTCATGGACACGGCAATATCCCGATCGTGCAACGAATCGAGGACCTCCAGATTGATTTTCGCACTCTTTACCGGAAGGGATGTCCCTTTCTCGACGACGACGCCGTTGATTTCAGGAGCCGCCTCGGCGCTGTTGCGCGCGACGGAGGCAGGATCGAAGGTAAAACTCATGGCGACGGTCGATCCGACCGCCCTGCCGCCATTGTAGGCAGGTGAGAAGGTCGAACGCATCATCGATGCGCACACAAGTGAGTCGAGGAGCGGATCGACGCTCTTTCGCACCACGCACCGCTCCACCGTGCCCCTCTTGTCGATATCCACATCGACCTCTACGGTTCCGTCCACTCCCTTTTTGATTAAAAGCTGCAGCGGCAGATCGACCGTTCCTTCGGTAACGAGGTGCGGTTCCGACGAAAACCCGACAACGGACGCATCGGCACCACTGCGGTTCCGGCCTTCCGAAGCCTCCATCCGATCAGGGCGCGATACGGCTGTCGGCGCAGTCGCCGGTAGAAGAACAACGAGGACCGCGAAGGCAGATGCTACCTTCGTCAATGTAAACGTCCCGGTCGCTGAAGGGTTAGTACACCGCGGCCCTCGCCGCATTCGTACCTCACTCGTTCGGTGTGTCAGTCAGGCGCGTGATATCGGACAATACAGATGCTGTTCCCGTAGATTGTTCCGTTTAGCCGGATGAACGACTACGCCCCGGCACCCAAGAAATGGCATCCGCCCGAAAAAAAATCCATTTTTCTCCCATGGACCTCCAACGGCAGCAATTCCCGGCCTCCCCCCGGCCACTCCCCGACCTGATCTCCCGCTTTCCCGAAAGCCCCGGCGTTTACCTGATGAAAAACAGCGCCGGCGTGCCCATCTACATCGGCAAGGCGCTCAATCTCCGCTGCCGGGTGCGGTCCTATTTTCTCGAGGCGCACGACGGCCGGCCGAACATCCCGTTTATGCTGCGTAACGTCGTCACCATCGACTGGATCGCCACCAACAACGAAACTGAAGCATTGATCCTCGAAGCGAACCTGATCCGCAAACACCAGCCGCGGTACAACGTTGATTTACGCGACGACAAGCACTTCCCCTACCTCAAGGTGACCGTGCAAGAGCCTTTTCCGCGCCTGCTTGTGGTGCGGCGGATCGAGCGCGACGGCGCGAAATATTTCGGCCCCTATACTGATGCGACCGCCATGCGGCGGCTGGTCGCCTTTGCAAGGCATATCTTCCGGCTGCGCGACTGCAAGCGTATCCTCCCCGCCGCCCGTCCGGTGCGGCCCTGCATCAACCTGTCGATGCACCGGTGCAGCGGAGCATGCAATGGAACGATCTCGGAAACCGCCTACCGGGAGCAGGTCGAACATCTGCTGCGGTTTTTATCCGGAAGGCGCATTGACCTCATCTGCAAGCTCTCGTACCGGATGGAAAAGGCCTCGTCGGAACTGCGGTTCGAGGAGGCGGCAAGTCTCAGGGACCAGATCAAACTCATTAAAGACGCCTCCCGGCTGCAGCAGGTCGATCTCAAACTGGACGATACCGACTGCGATGTCTTCGGTCTGGCGGATGGCGAACGCGGCGTCTGCCTTGCGGTGCTGCAGTTCAGGGAGGGGCTTCTGGTCAACAGCCACCATTTCCTCTTTGCCAAAACAACCTGGACACAGGCTAATCCGAATCATGATAACCTTTTTCTGCAATTTTATCTTGTGAGGGGGGATGAGCCGCCTCCCCTTATATTACTTCCCGAGAATGTCGGCTTTTCACATTGCATACTACAACAGTGGGTAAATCAGCAATTTAATAGGAATATTCAAATTATCGTTCCGCAGAAAGGAACCCGTAAGTTACTGATCGACATGGCGAAAAAAAACGCGCTTCTCTATCTAAATCAAAATGTTACCATTGACCATGCACAAGAGTTGGCCGATTTACAGCAGGCGCTGAAGCTTTCGGTCTATCCTGAAACCATCGAAGCCTTTGATATTTCAAATATTGGAGCATCATTCTCAGTCGCAGGCATGGTCCAATTCAAAGGTGGAAGGCCGAATAAATCCGCCTATCGCAAATACAGGATTAGATCTGTTGAAGACCAGAATGACTTTGCCATGATGCTGGAAGTAGTAACTCGTCGATTAAAAAGGCTTTATGAAGAAAATAAGCAATTCCCCGATCTTCTGCTTATTGATGGAGGGCCGGGTCAGCTTCATGCCGCCAAGAAGGCATTCCAATTATTTGAAAATCAGCCCTTTATTGTATCTCTTGCAAAACAGGAAGAGATACTCTATGCCGCCCATCTCGCAAAACCGATAAAGCTCCCCCCGACTCACCCGGCCCGCAAACTGGTCGAGCGAATTCGCGACGAAGTCCACCGGTATGCGATATCGTATCATAAGAAGATCCGGGGGAAACAGTTCTCTTCTTCGCAACTTGAACAGATTGAAGGGATTGGGAAACGACGTGCTGAACTGCTCCTCCGGAAATTCGGATCAATGAAGAGGATCAAAGAAGCGGCTGTTGCTGAAATAATACAAGTCCCTGGTATTACGGAGAATATGGCGAAAAGGATCAAGGGTGGACAACCTGATACATGATCATTTTAACGCTTTTTTATTTTTGTCGGTAAGAAAGAGACGGCTGTAATACAATGCTTGCCCCTCGTAAAACTGTGCTGAGCATCCCGCAGCCGAAAATCTCTTCCGATAACCGGATTCGAAGGCGAATCAAATACTCACCATCACCCGGACCGCTCCATCCTCATACGTCTCGGCAACCCTCATCGCCCCGGCGATTTGGCGTAACGGAAAATGGTGCGTCGCCATCGGTGCAATGGTTACCGTTTTACGCTCGATGAGACTGATGCACGGGTGCAGCGCCCTGTTTGAGCGGCGTACGTTGATCACCAGAATTTCACGGCGGCGCAGGGTGTGCGGGTTGAAACCGACGAAATCTTCCGGAGGAATGCCGATGAGCATGACCTTCCCGCCGATACGGCTCGCCTCGAACGCCCAGCCGAACGTCTGCGCCGATCCGGCGGCTTCGTAGACGATATCGACGAGTCTGCCGCCTGTTTTTTCCTTAATGTACCCCAGCGGATTGATTGACGAAACATTAATGAGGTGATCCGGTGCAACGTGTTTTTCGGCAAAGTCGAGCCGGTGTTGTACGCGGTCGAATAAAAACGTTTCTCCCGCGCCGCACGCCTTGGCAAGCGCCAGGGTACACAACCCGATCGCACCAGCGCCGAACACCGCAACGCCGTCGCCGGGTTTCAATGCGCTCAACGTCACCGCATGATAGCCGACGCCCAGGGGCTCCAGCAGCGCCGCCTCGTCGAATCGCATACCGTCCGGAATTTTCACGAGCTGACTCTCATGCAGGGCGAGATACTCCTGAAACGCGCCGGCCTGCCCGGGACCGCCCAAAAATCTGACATTGGGACAGCGGTTGTACCGGCCTTCGATACAGTGTTCGCATTTACCACAGTACCGGCCGGGCTCAACGGCCACGCGGTCGCCTTGTGTAAATGAAGAACCCTCCGGCGCCTGCACGACTTCTCCGGAGCATTCGTGTCCCAGGCTCTGCGGATAGACGCAGTGCTGGCCGCCGATGCCGCCGTGCGCATAATAATGGACGTCCGATGCACAGATACCCGTAACCTTCACGGCAACGAGTACTTCCCCGTCGCCGGGCTGCGGTATGGGTGCGTCGACAAGCTCGAGTTTCCGCACCGCGGTCAAACGCGCTGCTAGCATGGCGGCTCCTGCATGTCACTAAAAATACCATCAGGCCCGCCCCGGCACACGCCAGCGAAATCCCTTTTATCATTATTCCTCGATAGGGTATGCATCGGCATTACAAAGAATCGCCCGATTTTGATTGAAATATTTTTACGGCAACGCGGTTTCTCATTGACACATGCGCTGCAGCATGCTGAAGTCATTTTCATATCCTTTTGTGGCACCTTTCGTTATCGCGCGATCGATGGTACGACAGCCCCTTATCGGATCATCCCTCTTGATGGCGATGAGGGTTTCGATGAGGTATCCCAACGGGGCGTCGGGTTGATGCTTTCGCGCTTCGGTAAGTGCTTTTTCCGCCTCTTCAAGATCCCCTTCGCTAAGATACGTATAGCTGCGGTTCAACAGCGCCTCCGGGAATGCCGGTTTCAAGCCGATGGCCGTAACGAAATCGGCGTGCGCTCCTTTGTAATCGTCAAGCTTTCTTTTAAGATCCCCCCGCAGATTGAAAAGCGCGGCGGAGCGCGGGTTTCGTTCGAGCGCTTCATTCAGATCAATCATCGCTCCGTTGTAATCCTTCATTTCTATTTTCAATGACGCCCGCCTTCCCCATATATCGAAGTCAAGCGGGTTTAGGGCAATAGCCCTTTCAAAATCCGCAAGAGCACCTGTTGTGTCCCCCATTCCCTCTTTGGCAACGGCTAGATTAAACGGCGCGCGATAGTCATCGGGGGCGAGTCCGGCGGCCCTATCGAAATCGGACAACGCGTTTTTTTTATCTCCTTTACGGTAGCGAAGAGCACCCCTTTCAATAAACACCTCCGGGTTATCGGGTTGATTTGCGGCCGCTCTATCGAGGGACGCCAGGGCGGCGTCGAGGTCGTCATAGCGAATCAGGTTCTTGGCAACGCGATAGTGGTAGTTACCCCTTTGTGAAAAGTGATCGACGAGCTTTTCAGGGGAGCAGGGTCCGGCATTCAAAAACTCCGGAATATTGGCGGCTCTTTTATCGCTCACCAGATGAGACAGCAGAACCGGAGGCGAGTCATTACCCTTTTCGTCTATATGGGTAAGCCACAGCTGGGTGTATGCGCCACGGGATTTTGATGAAAAAACCATCCAACGTCCATTCGGTGAAAATGAGTGCCAGGAGTTCATGTTGACGGTGTTGCAGCGCATTTCACGTGCTTCGCCCCCCTCGGCCGGGACAATGTAGAGCCTGCTGTCCGGTTGCAGCAGCATGAAGTTCTTTGATCGGGTAAACACCACCCACTTACCATCCGGGGAGACCTTTGGAAAGTAGTTGCTCATGCCGTTACTCGATGCGCCTTCAAGGGGCACGGCCGTTCCGCCCGCACCATTGTTAAACGGTACTTTGTAGATATCATATTTAAATCCCCTTTTTCCCTCGAGAAACTCCGACGCCATTTCCCTCGGCAACACGGCCTGCTTTGACGCCTCAGCCTTTTTTGAGTGGTAGGCAACGGCCCGCGCAAACAGAAGATAATCGCCTTCCGGACTCCACGTCGGATTACTCTGTACAAAGTCGGGATCGCTTGCTCCGTTGAGGGGTGAAAATTTCCTTTGCATGCGGTCATACACCACGAGAATTCCCTTGATGGGGAAAAAAAGCTGAGAGTACTCGATGTTCTCTTCAATGCCGACGAAGATGGAACGATCCTTGACGGTACTCACCACGTAGCGTCCGTCCGGAGAAACTTGCGACAAAAGTCCGAACGTCAGGGTTTTATCATTCCGTTGATAGTCGCTCCAGGTGATGATCTTCTCAGGGGTTAGGCGGGTTGTTCGCTCAAGCCGGCTAACAACGTATGAACCTTTATCATTAGCGTAATCGACGTCCATGCCCATAATTGTTCCGTCTTTGGAAAAAGAGTGGCAGTTCCCGCATAAGGGAAGGTTTTCAAGGAGCACACGGTTTTCCCTCGATGGATCGACATGCCCGAGACGATAACGGATCTTTTCCGGATACTTGTTGGCAAAATCAAAAGGCAGGGGCACTTCCCGAAAGAATATCGGCGCCCCCACCGGATCCCTCGAAACATGGACGGTCACTTGAGCGCCGGATACCAGCTTGCCCATCTCTTTTTTAGTACCCAGCACGATAATGGTCACGGGTCCTTTTAATGCGGCATTCAGAATCCGCAGCCATTGCTCGGCCGAGGGGGTCCATTCAGTATTGCCGACAAATGTTGAAACCAGTGACTCGTTATTCGATTGAGTGATATGCACCAGCCAGCTGGTCGCCCCGTTACTCCCGTCTTGCCACCTGATATTCGGAGGCCCCAAGGTTATGGGAAAAACCGCGCCGTCGAACGGATAGGTGATACTCAATTGGCCGGGCACCCTTCGCTGCCGCCAGAGGCCGACCAGATCGGCCTCTGCTGTCTCTTGAGTTGAGCATGAAATGACGACCAATGCGACAATCAAGCAGACAATAAAAGCCGGAAGTTTCTTTGATGATATCATTGGACCGCGGTGTAATAGCCGAAAACCGGTGTATCAAGGTGACTTCGGAGCGATTTCATATTCACCTCGTTTTTACAATAATATCGTTTTTGCAGATTCTGATTTAAAATTAATTTGATCAGTTAACACTGCCGAATGGAGAGAGGAAAAATTTATATAATCTCATCTCTCAATATCCGTCAGTCGGGAGGGTGATTGAGAAAATCATGCGGTCGGGTGGAGCATGCCCCCTCCCTCATGACCTGCCAGCTCTCATCTATCTGCTTTTCTAAAATCCACCGCCCCGCTCTTAACTGCTGCAATTCCAGGGCAAATGGAGTAGTAAGCCATAAAAATTCATTTGAAAAGCTCCAGATACTCCCCGTACCCCTCTTTTTCCAGGTCGTCCTTTGGAACAAACCGCAGTGAAGCCGAATTAATACAGTATCTTAGTCCGGTCGGCGCCGGGCCGTCGGGGAAAAGGTGGCCGAGATGCGAATCAGCCGTTTTACCACGCACCTCAATGCGGTGCATTGAATGACTGTTGTCCCCTTTTTCAATGACCGCACTTTTTTCAAGCGGACGGGTGAAGCTCGGCCAACCGGTACCTGAATCAAACTTGTCCTTTGAACTGAACAGCGGTTCGCCGGAGATGATATCAACATAGATACCTTCACATTTGTTGTTCCAATACTCATTGTTAAACGGCGGTTCCGTTGCGCTGCAGACCGCAACATCATACTGCATTTCAGTGAGCCGTGCCTTGAGCGCGCTATCCGGCAGCCGTCCTTTTTTCACTGCCTCGGGGAGTGGTTTTTCGCTCTCCACTGCAGTGCGGCGGACGTCTCCCCATATCCGTCTAAGAAAAGGCCCTCTTCCCGAACCCTCCCGATACTGTTTGTAGTAAATCGGGTGTTTTGCATGATACTTCTGATGATACTCCTCCGCAGGATAAAAGGGGGTTGCCGGAAGTATCGGTGTCACGATTACCTCTTCAAAGGCGCCGGATTTTTCCAGTGCCTCGCGCGAGGCTTCGGCGAGCAGTTTCTGGCGCTTCGTATGGTAAAATATTGCAGTACCATACTGTCTGCCCCGGTCGGCGAACTGGCCGCCGCGGTCGGTGGGGTTGATGTTTTTCCAGAATGCATCGAGCAGGTCGTTGTATCCAACCTTTTTCGAATCATAGTGGATTTCAACCGCTTCAACATGCCCGGTTGTTCCGCCGCATACCTCCTCGTAGCTCGGATTCTCCTTGGTACCGCCGGTGTAACCGGATATTACCTTCGTAACTCCCGGAATAGTTTCAAACGGCGGAACCATACACCAGAAGCAGCCGCCGGCGAAGGTGGCGACCGCATCGGCGGCGGTTCGTTCCGCTGCCGCCCAAGGCTGTTGCTCAATCATTATTGATAGTGCCATGATAAGTGCTCCGGTTTTAATTGTAACAGGCTTCATAGTTCACTCCTTAAAGGATTCTAATGAACTACGAGTTTAAGGGTGTTTAAATTGGCGGCAGGCGGATGAAAATGACCAGACCACAGAAAGGGAAAACGGTTGAGAATTTTAATGTATATTATTTATAGGGGGTTTAATCTGCCGAAGGGAGGATATTATTTCGGGAGGTTACTCTTAAAGGAGAAAAAATATGGACACCATTAAAGCCCTTTGCTTCACTGCTGCCTGTGCAATGGCATGTCGAGCCGCTTCCGGTCTACCGGCATTTCCTGGTGCGGAGGGATTTGGAAAATATACTACCGGCGGACGCGGCGGAGCGGTGTACCATGTTACCAATCTCAACGATACCGGTCCGGGTTCTTTACGGGATGCGGTAAGTACTTCGAACCGGATCGTGGTCTTTGATGTCGGCGGTGTTATTAACATTACAGAGCGTATTGTTATCAAAAAGAATGTTTATATTGCCGGGCAGACAGCTCCGGGAGGAGGCATTACCATATATAGAAACGGTGTCGCCCTTAACGGAGATTCCGGAAACAATATCATCCGTTACATTCGCATCAGAATGGGAAAAAACGGCGATGATAAAAAAGATGCATTGGCCGTTTCCGCGGGGCAGAACTATATGCTGGACCATGTTTCCATCTCATGGGGAATTGACGGTACACTTGACGTGAACGGCGACGGCATTGACAACCTTACCTTTCAGAACTGCATCATCGGGCAGGGTATCAATATTGACAACCATTCAACCGGAGGTTTGATGCAACCTTCGGGGGTCGAGGGGCACTGGTCGATGATCCGCTCGCTGTACATCGACAACAAGACGCGCAACCCCAAGGCGCGCGGCAAACACGAGTTCGTCAATAGCGTGCTCTACAACTGGCACGAGCACGGCTACATCATGGGTGACACCGAGAATGGTGTTTCGGAGTGCAACCTGATCGGCAACTACTTCATCTACGGACCATCGAGCAATTCGAACACGCACATTACCGGCACCACTTCGTACTTCCACGTGTACGGCAAGGATAACTGGGTAGATGACAATAAAAACGGCACCGTCGACGGCAGCCTCATGACGAGTTACAAAACCGCAACGGTGATGAGTTCACCTTTCAACTATCCGGGCGTGGACAAACTGCTTTCCGCGCAGGATGCACTGAACCATGTAATTGAGAATGTGGGACCGTCGAAAGTACGCGATGCCGTCGACGAATTCCTTATCGATGAACTGCGCTCCTACGGCAAAAAAGGAGCAATCGTCACGACCGAGGATGAAAACGGAATCCCGAACAATGTGGGTACCGTCGCGAACGGCACTCCCCCTGTTGATACCGATAAGGACGGGATGCCTGATGACTGGGAAAAGAAGCACGGATTGAATCCGGACCGGGCCGACGATTGCAACGGTAAAGAGCTCTCAAAGGACGGATATACGAATATCGAGATGTATATCAACGAACTTGCCGGAGACCCGGTTGTTTTTGCTGATGGGAAAGTATCCGCCGACGGAATGCAACCGTTTTTTAAGAGTGTGAATTTATACCGTATGAATGAAACAGGCGCTATCGAAATCTACAGCATACAGGGTCGTCTTTTTTATAAAGGCACTCAACAACCCCCGTTTTTTCCTTCAGGATTGTCGATCGTAGTTGAAAAAAAAGGATCCGGACAGGTACTGCATCATTATCTCGGCCGGTAGCATTCGTGAGTATGCTGAGGTGAAGGGAGTATGCATCGGCATGGGTATCGGGGTAGCTGCTTTACCTGAGTATCACCTTCTTTACAAGAGATATATTGCCGGCGGCGAGTCTGAAAACATAGGTTCCCGGGCCTACGTTCCGCCCATAACGGTCTTTCCGGTTCCATACAATCCTGGTGCGCACGCCGTGCAAGGGTACGTATATTTCAGCGACCCTCTTTCCCTGCGGCGTAACAACGACAATCTTCCCCGGTATGATTTCAGATAACTGCGGAAGCACCATCTCAATAAAAACATCCGGATAACCGGGATTTTGGTGCACCATCAGGGACATGCCGGCGCTCCTGTCGTGCATGAGGAACGAACCGGCTTCAGTTGTTTCTTTTTTGTTGATGATTTCCCGACAGTCCATCTGCTCTTCGTTGATAATGCCGATGTTATAGGTTGGATCCAATGCGCCGGTCACGCCTGCTGAAGCACGCAGATAGCGCGGCAGATTATTAACTGTATACGATCTGTTTCCCTCAATGCGCAGAATTTTAATCGCCTGAAACTCAGCGGTCACCGGATCCGTGCTCATGATTATGGTGTTAGGCGTTCGGGTCTCATCCGCGGGATCTTTTGTCAAAGGATAGCGCGTAAACTGCTCCGGTGCGCCTCCGGGGCCGCTCCCTTCCTTTTTGCCAAACAGCGCGGAGATAACGGTAAGCACGGTTTTCTGATACACCGGGCCGGTACAGTTGTAATCTCGCAAGTATTCGGGGTACTGGGTATGCTCGGGATTATAGGTTCCGAAATGGCTCTTGAAACCGAGGGTAAAACCCTCACCATGACTCGAGTGGCCGCGTAAATTGGGCGCGTTGATGAGAAAATCAGCGTCATGCAGAACTGGAGAGTAGGGCAGATTGCGCGCACCGTCCGTATAATTCGTCCCGCCGATCGGGTAGACCTCCCTGCCGGAATAGTGCTGCAGGGTAATACCGGGAAAACGCTGTTGCGTGAATCCGACACTGCTGAAGGAATTGGAATTGTTGCCGTCATAAATGGTGATATTGGATGCAGGAAAATTGCCGTTGCCGATGCTCATCTGCTGCAGGCCCTCAACGATTCCCATCACCACAAACGGATGCGAGGGGAGACGATTGTTTAAAAAACAGACTTTTATCGCGATTATTGACGATTGGGAAAGGGACGACGGGAACAGTGCCTTCCAGGCGTTTCCGACCGTTACCTCGCCGGTCAGCAGCTTTATGGAATCATCGACCATGCGCTTAACAACCGCTTCGTCTTCGGCCGAGCCTCCCGTGGGCACGCTTTCATGCTGGTTATTGAAGTTGAGAACGCACCGTCCGGGCCATTTATTCAAGGGACTCGGTGAAAACGTGCCGGGACTGGTTTTATCTTTTCCGATAATCACCTGAGGCGCAATTGCAGCTGCGCCTGCAAAATGCACGCTTTTTTTCAGGAATGTTCTGCGGGAGAGAGACATACATATCTTTCTTTTATGCAGGTTATACTGTCATTCGTACCGGTATTTAGTAATTAATAAAATGCTAATCGCAAATAAAACAATTAAACAGATAAACATACTGATGATTAAAGAGAGATCTTACAAAAAGTATAGTGGAAATATATCTTCAGAAGCCTGCCATTTCAGGATTATTTTCCTTAATTTATCATTGTTTAATACTCCAACAGTTCCGCCGCTTCTCCTTCGTAATACTGTCGTCGAGAAATGGGGACATCGGCTTTATCGGTATACCCCCGGCCTTCCCAGAAGCCGGTTTCGGACTGAGCGGTCACTTCCAGTCGGGTGATCCACTTCGCCCACTTATACCCGTATTTGCCGAAAGCAATGAGCCGAAGCGGAAAACCATCGTATCCTTGAAGCGGAGAGCCGTTTACCTCGTATGCCAGGATAATATCATATTTCAAAAGATAGGATATAGGCAGCGATGTCGAATAGCCGTCGGCACATCCAAACAGAATGTGGTTGCCTTCAGTCTGAACATGCGCTCTCTCAAGTAACGATCTGATCAGAATACCTTTCCAGTTTCCCCATACCTCCCATCCTTCGACACAGTACATGAGTATTGTATCTGAATAGGCTGCAGGATGCGCGAGTATCTCCTCCCATGTCAGAATAAACGGGGAATCAACCAGTCCGGTGACTTCAAGGCAAAACGTGGAGAGATCGATAGCCGGTTCATCAAATGCGCTGCGGACGGGCCCCTCTTCCGCAGCTTTCACCCTTCCGCCATCAGGAGTCGCCATAGTGGTTACATCAACGGGACCATTGGTACCCCAGTTGTACACAACCCCACTCTTATCATTTGCACACTGTATCACTACCGCTGTTGCCCATGCCATTATAGTTATATGGACTATCTTCTTCATTGTGCAACACTCCCCTTTTAAACTTTGCATTCCGGGGCAGTTTAACGCTTCTGCGGATGATTGCCCATTTGATAACCGATGAATTCGGATCGGTTTTTCATTCCATCCGCCCCTTTATCGGAATACTCTTTTTAAGATGATTTTATTGGGAGAAAAATCAGGAAGGATCGTAGTTCGCCGGCCTTGTTCCTATCAGACACCGGAAGATGGTACGCGATGACCTTCGCGGTAAATTGTATTCAGTGGAACCGATTGACGATGTCGTTGCTTCGTTGGCGCAATACGGAACTCTCTGATTTTTTAATCTCCCAATTAAATCAAACGAAGCATTTACGGGAAGCGACGGAAACGAATTACTAATTTCGGGAACTATATTCCGAAAATCAGGAATGGTTTGAAACACATTGGGTGATCCGCCTGTTTTATTTTATGGATAAAATAGTTGGGATTCTATACTTTGCATTATTTCAACTTTACACTTCGGCCGCAGTGACCACTATTTCCGCCAATGTGGATATGAAAACCGCCGATAGTGCAAATAATAGGGCTTCAGTGGCATACATATTGCATAAACTCAAGATGAGAAAATTCCTATCGTTCCAAGAGCGATAAAATACCGAAATTAAATGATATATTTTTTTAAGAGTAAGATGACGACAATTGTCTCTTTGGGGATCAGGGGGCACCTTGAACAGCGGAACATACGCAAAGTACTTCTAAAGGGAAATGAAATTTTTATCTGCCCATCAAAAAAGGCGGTGCGGCAATAATGGCAAGCGGATATTTTGTTACCGGCATCACCACCGGCAATCTTTTAAAACTGGTCAAACGTAACGGCGTGGGGCGGCATCCAAAGTATATCTATCGTTTTGCAGTACTGCTTCTTTATTCGTTCGGAACTTCAGTGCTTGAATTTTGTGAAAGGCTTTTCTACGGTAAAAAAATTCAAAATGCTCTCTGTCCGCGGGATCCGGTTGTCATCGTCGGCCACTGGCGTTCCGGAACCACGTTTCTTCACCAGATTTTCAATTCGCTGCCTGCATTCAAGACTCCCTCCATGATTGAAACAGGTATGCCGGGGAGTTTTTTCATCTCAAAAAAAATCCTTTCACCCATACTGCGGATGATGCTCCCCCCGAAGCGCAGCACCGATAATATCTCGTTAACCCTTGACGAACCACAGGAGGACGAATTCGCTCTTTTTCGTGCAACGACCTTTTCACCGGTGGAAAGACTCGTTTTTCCTGAAAAAAGTGATTTTTTTCTTAACAGTAGATGTGATTTCATGCCGCCTGATGCTTTAAGGCATGAATGGAATAAAACGTTAACCATTTTCTGTAAAAAGCTGTCAATGCAGAACAAGGGCAGAGTAGTCCTGAAAAATCCCTTTCACTCGACACGAATCGTCTATCTCAAACAACTCTTTCCCAGAGCAAAATTCATTCATATTTATAGAAACCCCACAGAGGTCATACCATCAACTATCAGAATGTGGAAAATCGAAGGGGATCGCAACGCTCTTCGTAAAGGGTGTACTACACCGACCCTCGATCGCGCAATTTCGATATACGATACTATTCTCAGCACAATAAAAAGAGACCTTCAGCGGCTGCCCGCTCACGATTACTGCACCATCCGTTTTGAAGACCTGGAAGACAGACCCGTCGATACGATCCGTCATGCCTTGAATTCAATCGGCATCACCCTTTCCGGAGAACATTTGCGGCATCTCGATCGTTTTATCACATCGCTGAAGCATTACAAAAAAAACAGCTACCACCTCTCGAAAGAGCAGCGTGATCGTATCCGTTTCCGATTGAAACACCATATACCCCGAAAACAGCAACCGTCAGTATCATGACGGCCGGGACGGTATTAAAACACAGGAGTACAATGATCGCTTTAAAAACGGCAGTTGCGGTGCAATATGGAGCCATCGCCCTCATGATCGCTGCCGTCGATTCCCCGTCCGCCGTTCCGCTCTCCGAACTGCAACGAAAGCATGCCACGACAACGGAAAGCTGGTCCCTCTATACAAAAGTGAAAAGCCGGTCCGGAAATGAACAGTATATCGCGCTCTTCTTTCTGTGCGGCAAGTTTATGCTTTTTTCCGGCAATTATATCCACTATAGCCGTCTCACGCTGCCGTCAAAAGAGTATTGCCATGAAAGCAGCACGATAATTCCGCCGTTTGGTACAATCGAGCACGATTACTCCGCTCTCAATGAAAAAATCGGAGGAAACGCTATTACCGCCGAAACAACTTCGTCGCGTATCTCTATCACCGCCGATTTTTCTCGACTGAAAGGGAGCTTTTACCTTTCACAAAAAAAACAGCAGGTCACCTTCAGAGATGTCTTGAAGAGCGACTATGATAAAAGAAGATTCGACTGGTATATTCTTCCACGGTGCGGTGTAACAATGTATACAGCCGGCGCGAATCCCGACACTCTTTTCGGCAACGGTCATTTTCATCAATTCTGGGGGAAAGGAGGTGAGTCGAATTGCGACTGGATTGTAGCGCATACTGAATCGGGGTATGATATGATTATCGCCAATTTTCCGGAAGAAAAACAGCATCTCTCCTGGTTGCCCGGCAACTATATCATGGTCAGCCGTCCCGACGGATCGTTAAAAAAAATTACCCGGTTCAAACTCACTCTGCACCGCTGGTGGAAAAGCGAATTATCTAATAATAAATATCCGCTCTCCTACACGGTCGTCGCCCCCCATTATCCCATGACGCTTGCAATAACGGCATTCAAAAAGAACCAGATAAAAAAAATATCCGGAAAAGAGTACTGGTACGGCTTCGGGTCGGTCACCGGTACGATACACGATGAACCCCAGCACGGATGGGCCTATATCTCCCCGCTGGGAGCTGCCGACTAGTTTTATTTCGTCTTAGGCGAAATACCGTCGGCACGCACAAGATTTCTCACCGCTTCGATCATCCGATCAACGAACCCATCATCACCTTTGTCGAGCATCATATTCACTTCCGGTCGAAATTTCCATTTCAGCGATAACCTGTGCTATTTTTTTCTCCTCGACGGGGGACATCGTTTCGCCCCGCTGATACTGTTTCGCCATTTCAAAATATTCATTTTTTTCCCTGACGCACAAATCGTTATTATCAACCCACTGCATAACCTTCTGTACGACATCTCTCGGCATAACGTTTCCCTTCTTCGTCGCTTATCGCTTTATATGAAAAATCTCCGTGCGGCATTCAATTCAAAACGGGACTCTCATCCGGTTCGGGAATGGTAGGGTTGTGTTCCGGTGAAGGTGTTTCCGGCGGCAGTCTCGGTTCTGTATCGGGAGTATCGTCCGGTGCTTCGTCAGGAAACGGTTCCTGACCCGGAATGACAATCGGGTGCATTGCGAAGAAATGTTCCAGTCTATTTTTCACTTCCATGGCAGTTCACTCCTTACGAAAGCGTGTTCCCTCAATCTCTTCATCCAACTTTCGCAAATATTATACCGGGGTAAACAGCCACTAATTAAAGGATACATTTACGTTGAGTGAGGGAAACGGATTATTAATTTCGGGAACTTTATTCCGAAAATCAGGAAAGATGCCGGTAACGCAGGCCACATGGGCCCGTGTTAAGAATTATCGTCCATATCGGTCACCTCGTTATGGAGTCGGGTGATCCGAACGGAGAACAGAGCCCACAAACTTATCTGTTTTTTTTGAAGAAAAGCCGTGCTTCTTGAAGTATTCTTCTATTCCTCTGGCAATTTGGGTATGTGCATGATAATTGGTGAACATTACCGTCCCTAATTGAACGGCACGTGCACCGACAGCCATGTATTCCAGTACATCCGTGGCATCCATGATTCCACCGATTCCAATAATCGGAACGGCTATTCCCGCATGCTTAAAAAACTGATGGACCTGATAGACCTTTGCCAATCCGATCGGTTTTATGGCGGGCCCCGAAAGGCCTCCGACGATGTTGCCGAGAACAGGCTTGGGGGGCTTAGTGTGAAGGGTCACTGCCAGTGCAGGCATGGTATTGATAAGAGAGATGACGTCCGCCCCACCGTCGACCGCCGCCTTGGCAATTTCAGTGATGTCGGTGACGCCGGGGGAAAGCTTCGCAATGACCGGTCGATTATGGTATGCCTGCCTTACAGTATGTAAAACTTCCCTTGTGATAGAAGGGTCGGAGCCGAACAGTCTGCCGCCTCGTTTAACATTCGGGCATGAAATATTTACTTCTATCGCATGAATTTCACTGATAGAATTTACTACTTCGGCAACTTCGCCGTATTCCTGCACCGTATCCCCGAATATATTCGCGATAATGGATGTCTTTCTCGGTATTTTAGGTAATATTTCATCAATCATCTTATAAATTCCAGGGTTTTCAAGGCCGATTGAATTAATAATTCCAACCGTCGAGTCCACAATTCGAGGTTGGGGATTCCCTTTTTTTCCGTGCAGATTAACCCCTTTCAGCACGATCCCGCCGAGACTGTTAAAATCGATTTCATCAATCTTTTCATACTCAACGGCATACCCTACCACCCCCGAAGCCAGTAACAGCGGGGTTCGTAATTTTAAGCCGGCAAGATTTGTTACAAGATCGGTCTTCAGCATAGTATCAATTCCTTACCATACAACTTCTTTCGAATTAAAGACGGGTCCGTCCGAGCATACTTTTTTATGAATCACTCTATCCGTATACTCTTCACCACGCTTTTCGTACGCGTCGCATACGCACGACAGACAGGTACCGACGCAACACGCCATCCGCTTTTCCAACAGCACTTCACATTCTATCCCTTCTCTTTTTGCTATTGCGGCGACGGCCTTCATCATGTTCCACGGACCGCAGGAATACATGCGCACGCGTTCCTTTTGAAAATCGCTGCTTGTTTTATCCTTCTCAAGCACCCGCTCCAATTCATCAACCGAAGTGCCTTCCCCTTTTGATGCCGTGACCGTTTTGACGTCGCAGCCGATCTCTTCGAATTCCCGCACAAGGGATTTAACTCCTGCGTCAGCGTACGCGGCTTCCAGCTGAGCATCCTCCTCTTGAAAGGAGAAGGGGAGGTTCTCCTCGGCGCCGGCGATCAATATCACACGGATTCCAAGCCACCGCAAATGCTCGGCAATCGAATAGAGCGGCGCGATTCCAATGCCCCCCGCTATCAAATAACATAGTTTTACCGTAAGAGGAACATCGCTGATGCCGTTTCCCAAAGGTCCCAGAACGGAGATGACTGCGCCTTCTTTCAAATTGGAAAGGGCTTCGCTTCCCCTCCCGACAATCTTGAACAGAATATCGAATCGGTCTCGATATCCACCCTTGACTAGAGAAAGAAACGACGCGGGTATGTTATGAGTGTATTTGAAGCGACTGACTTTCGACCCTATCGAGTGAATTCTATGAACTCCGAAAGGGCGCCTGAGCAGATACACCTTTGAAAAACCTGCCACATTTTTCATTGGAGGAAGCGCGGTGCCGTTATACGTCATCGTCTTATATCTGATGGGCGGTATGGACTCTTCTACAATAGCGACAAATTGTCCAGGTCTGATTTCCTTAGTGATTTTTGGGGCGATTAATTGCAGGGTACAGTGCCGAGGCTTCTCCGGTGACAAACCCTTCCGGAAATCTACCGCTCTTTTTGCGACGACGGCATTTTCCTGAAAAATACGCGATTCCTGTTGGAGGTCCATTTTTTGGAGGGTAACTGTTTTCGCACCAAATGAATCGAAATATTCTTCAAGATCTCTGAAGGTAATCGTGTCCCAGTAACCCCAAAGTCCCGTTCTGCACTGTTTTCTTACCATGGTACATAAACGGTCGCTTCCCACGACGATACTCCGTATTTCCGGAAACAATTTCGCCATTACCCGGCCGTTTTTTACCGCAGTCCGGGAAATATCGTTCGTCTCAACGATTTCGAAGTGGTATAACGGCATATGCCGATGAAGCCATACCATACCAACGCGCTTTGTCAGATCCGCATTCTTAATGACTCGGCTGATCGCTTCGTGGGGCATAGTCACCAGTTTTTTCAATGTATCGGATCCGTCGCCGTTTTCCCAGTAGACGGTCCCGATCCACACGTCGAGTTTACATCTGATTCCAATGAACGCGAGATGTTTAAAGGCACGGTAATGACTTCTTTTTTTTCGTAGTAATTGTACGGCTGGTTTACACTTATTCGTGCGCTTCACCACAAGCCTCCGTTGTTGAAGCGCTTGCAACCATTAGAGCACAAGTATACGCGTGAATAAATTCGGCAATGAGATGTGCCGGTTTTCTTCCCCAATATTTATGGATGAGGTAACGATTGGGCTGCGAACGTGCTTCAATTTCTTTGGTCAAAGGTCTATGCTCTTCCATAGGACGCTGTTTGAATAAAAAATAATATCTGCTTTAAGAACGAGGTTTCGGGATTTTTACCCCGATCGCCAACGTGACCCGGTGATGTAAACCGCAAAACGTTGCATCATCGCGCTGCAGGTGGATTGAAGAAACGGAATCTTTCCGGACCTATAGCCCCACCCCTCACCGGAAGAGTAAATACCGTTATTGACCAAACCGCATCTTAACGATACAATCATAAAGCTAATCTATTAATCGGCCTCTTTTCAGGAACGGTTTCCTGTGTCGCTACTAGCGCTGTATCTTCTTTTTTTCTCCCTGATAATCACCGCCGTCGGCTTTTACACCTATTTTACCAACCAGAAGAATGAGCTTAACAAGGTCTTTTTCACCCTTGCTCTGTTCTGGGCTTACTGGCACTTCATCGAGTTCGGCCTGCATATCAGCGAGCGTCTCGATACGGCGGTCGCATGGTTTGTTCTCGGCGCGCTCCGCGTCGGGGTCGTTCCGCTTATGCTTCATTTCGTTTTTCTTTATACCGGACGAGTCAATGGGAAAAAGAAGCCCCTGCATCTTGCACTCTATCTTCCCGTTATTATAATTACCTCAATCGAGGTTACCGGCATACTCACCTGGTATGAACCGCTGCGGTATGCGGGCGGTTGGATCATTGATCGAAAGAGCGTGGCGATTACCGGTCTTTTAGTAGGGTGGGTACTGACGCTTTGCGCGCTTATTCTGCTGAGGGCGATAACATTCGATCGGTCGGGTGAAAGAAAGGTACTTTTTTTCCCCGGATTGATGGCGCTTTTGGCTGTCATCGGCACAGTGACATGGGTTCTTGATCCCCTCACCCTTCGGATACCCGGTCTTTTCGCAATAAACGGAATGACGGTAATGAGTGTGTTTACTTATCTTATCCACTGCCGAAATCTCCTTACCATCTCACCGATAACCGCCGCCGAGGATATTCTTGCCGTGATTCCCGATGCACTGCTCATTACGACCGTCGAAGGCGATGTGCAGCGAATCAATGCAACAGCGGAAGCTCTTACCGGCTATGAACGCGCCGATGTCGCGCATCTGCATATCGACCACCTGTTTTCAGCGGGTTTTTCAAGAAACGTCTATGCCAAGGCGGTAAGCTCTGAACGCAGCACCTGGACCCAGGAGTCGATGCTGCGCACGAAAAGGGGTAAGGAAATTCCGGTAATCGTCAATGTCGCGCTCATCCGGAAAACGAAGAAAAATATCCCCGTCGCCATGGTTATCAGTTGCCACGACAGCTCCTTTGAAAAGATGGCGCTTGATGAATTCCGCAAAACCGAACAGCTTGAGGCGCTCGGGTTTCTCGCAGGCGGCATCTCCCACGATTTCAACAACCTCCTCACCTCCATCGTCGCCTATCTGTCGCTTGCTCGTACAACTGAGGAGATTTCGGATTCGATGCGCCAGAAGCTCGATAAAGTCGACGCCGCCGCACATATGGTTATCAATCTCAACCGGCAGCTCGCCGCAATTTCGAAGGGATCGAAGCCACACAAGGAGCACTGTTCGCTCAAGGAAATCATTGACAGCGCCATCCAACTAGCCCTCAGCGGCAGTTCGATCGAATGCCATACGGTCATTCCCGACGATCTCTATTCCATTGAAGCCGACGCGACACAGCTCAATCAAGTGTTCCTCAACCTGCTTGTCAATGCGCGACAGGCCATGGACCATGGCGGGATCGTTGGCATCATGTGCCGGAATATCTCCGTCGACGAAACTCCCGGCATCGAAGCGGTCATTTCCGATCAGGGGTCCGGCATTCAGACGCCGAATATCAACGATATTTTCAAACCGTTCTACACCACGAAGGAATACGGTACCGGTCTGGGATTATCGGTTGTGAAGTCGGTGGTGGAGAAGCATGGCGGTGCCATATCCGTCTCGACACGCAAAGGCGTCGGGACGACGTTTGTCATGCGGCTGCCCGCTTATGATGCCCGGGCGGCCGACGTGCAGGTGCCCGAAATCACCGAGGAGGCGCAGCCGTCGAAAACCGGAAAAATCCTTGTCATGGACGACGAAGAGGGGGTCAAGCGAGCTATTACCATGATACTGGCTGAAAGGGGGCATACGGTGGTGGACGTTGATCACGGCGCCGCCGCGATCGAGGCGTTTCTCAAGCACCGCGCCGAAGGAGCCCCCTTCGATCTGCTCATCCTCGATGTGACCGTCCGCAAGGGTTACGGTGCCCAGGAAGTCATCAGACGTCTTCGAGAGATCGATCCCGGCGTGCTGGCAATCGTCATGTCGGGGTATCGCGAAAATATATTGATGAAAGAGTATCAATCATACGGTTTTATCGACATGATCCCGAAACCGTTCGATTCCCACCACATTTACTATGTTGTCAACAAAGCGCTTCTCCGCAGGCAGGAACAGGTCGCCTGATATATTTTTTATCGGGCATTTAGGAAACAGCAGGCACGTGGAGGGGCGGCTCCCCGCGAGGGGGGAGCATACAATCCAACGGCATTTATAGGAACATGCCGATGTCTTCTTCAAATAACGTATGGTTCGTTCCGGCGACTGAAACCGATTCCACCGCGTCCGTTGCGGAGAAGTTGCGCATCCTCCTCGGCCGGTTCGGATTTTCCGGGCTGATTGCCGAGGGTTCGGTCGCACAAGTCAAAATGCATTTCGGCGAGCGGGGCAACAGGGGGTACGTCCGCCCGGAACTCGTACGGACGATCA
Organism: Chitinispirillaceae bacterium; assembly: GCA_016927235.1. GTDB lineage: Bacteria > Fibrobacterota > Chitinivibrionia > Chitinivibrionales > Chitinispirillaceae > JAFGNB01. Next base: position 939 of record JAFGNB010000126.1, on the reverse strand, counting down.
CCGATGCGATCCGGTCAAGGGGGGGGCGGGCCGCCGTCTCGGACACCAATACCCTTTACCGCGGGCTCCGTACCAACTGCAACGACCATTTACGTCTTGCCCGCCGTCACGGTTTTACCGACGAGTCGGTCGGCGGCGTCGTCGAAATACCCGATGATAAAAATGCCTCCTTGGCCGCATCCGTCCCCGTCTCAGGACGGTTCATCGCTTCCGCAAAGGTGCTTCGCCGCTATATCGATGCGCCGCTGCTTGTCGGGTTGGCGCATTTCAAGGGTCATATGGTAACCGGCTTCGGCGGCGCGCTTAAAAATATCGGCATGGGCTGTGCGACACGCGGAGGGAAACTCGCTCAGCACGCTGCCGTAGCGCCGTTTATCATTAAAAAAAAGTGCATCGGGTGCGGCGCCTGCCGCGACGTCTGCCCTGCGGACGCGATTACGATCATCAACGGTACGGCGCACCTCGACGCGGCGAAATGCATCGGGTGCGCCTCCTGCATCGCCGCCTGCGGAAACGATTCGGCGGAGCTCGACTGGCGGGGCGGCGCCGGATCATTGCCCGAAAAAATGGTCGAGTACGCCGCGGCGGTGCTGCGTTCCCCGGGGAAAAAGCTATTTGTCAATGTTGCGCTCCGTATAACGGCGGAATGCGACTGTCTCGCAAAGGATGATCCGCGGATCGCTCCCGATGTGGGATTGCTTGTCGCATCTGATCCGGTGGCGATCGACCAGGCAAGCTATGATTTAGTCTGCACGAAAGCGGGCGGTTTCGATCCGTTCCGTAAAGCTCACCCCGAGCGCGATCCCCTCCGCCAGCTCGACTACGCCGAGCGAATGAGTCTGGGAAAACGGAACTATGAACTGGTCACGGTTTGAACCGCAGAACGGATGCGGCGGATGACCGTCCGTCCCGAACCCCTTACCATCCGTCCGCCGTCGG